>NZ_CP193898.1:2060000-2270000 GCF_050858885.1 Sporosarcina sp. A2
TACGATTCTTAATCAAAAAGGCATTCAAGACGTCATCATTTCATTAGTTGGTGATGACGGAGTTGAATCGTGGACAGGTACAAACAGTTCAAATCTGATTGAAAACCGTAGGAAACTGCCAGAATAACCAAAAGCGCGAGTCAACTGTAAAGTTGACTCGCGCTTTTGGTTACAATGAATTCTTCAAAATTTGAACAACATCGTCCTTACCGAGTTTCGCAAAGTTTCCAACCGGTCCTCGTGAAGCTGCTTTTTCTGCCATTAATTCAATTTTCGATCCATCAATATCGAAATCTGCAAGTTTACCTGGTGCACCAATTGAGGCCCAGAACTCTTCTAGTTTAGAGATTCCTTCTAACGCTGTTTCTTCATCAGACTTCCCTGTAGCATCTACCCCAAATGAATTTATAGCTAATTGTGCAAAGCGTTGTGGATTCAAATGCATTGTATAACGCATCCACTGTGGGAATAGAATAGACAATCCTCCTGCGTGTGGAATGTCGTACACCGCTGATACTGCGTGCTCCATTTCATGTGTTCCCCAATCTCCTGCATACCCCATACGTAAGAAGCCATTCAACCCCCATACACCCGCAAGCATCATAGTCGCTCTTAAGTCGTAATCATTCGGGTTATCCACGACTTCTGCGCCCGTAGAGATTAATGTGCGTAGAGCACTCTCACACATTTCATCTTGGAATGGCGTATTCGAAGATTCATTGAAGTATTCTTCAAATATATGAGACATTGTATCCACAATTCCGTTTACAGTTTGATCTCTAGGTACAGACATCGTATAGGTTGGGTCTAAAATTGAGAACTTTGGATAGTTGAACGGTGTTCCCCATCCATACTTTTCTTGAGTTTCTTCATTAGTAATAACAGAACCTGCATTCATTTCAGAACTAGTTGCAGATAGTGTTAATACGGTACCGAACGGTAGTGCATCTTGAGGGACTGCTTTTTGTACAACAAAATCCCAAGGATTTCCGTCGTATTTTGCAGCACAAGCAATTAGCTTTGTACAGTCTATAACTGATCCGCCACCTACTGCGATAATTACGTCAATATTTGCTCGTTTACATAAATCTGCCGCTGCAATCGCAGTGGTGAGTCTAGGATTTGGTTCCACGCCACCAAACTCATGGACAGTCAACCCGCCATCTTTCAGCGTATTCATGACATCCTCATAAACACCATTCTTTTTAATGCTCCCCCCACCGTAGACGACGAGAACGTTATTTCCATACTTTTTGAGTTCTCCTGCTAAATTTGATACTTGTCCCTTACCAAACATCAATTTCACTGGATTGTGAAAGATAAAATTATCCAAACTGAATCGCCTCCTCAGACTACTTCCATTATGTTTTACGGATGATTCTGATGCAACTGTTCTGCCCATCCCATAAATAAAACACCCCTCAAAAGAGGAGTGTCTAAATGTTTCTTATGCCCATCCACGGAAACGTGATGCTTCCGCAGTTTTACGGATACCAATCATGTAAGCCGCTAGACGCATGTCAATGCCACGTGTTGTTGCCTGCGAATAAACGTTTTCAAAAGCAGTCACCATTTTAAGAGTCATTTTTTCGCGAACTTCTTCTTCAGACCAGTAGTAACCCATGTTGTTCTGAACCCACTCGAAGTACGAAACGGTAACTCCGCCAGCACTCGCCAATACGTCAGGAACTAACAAGATGCCACGTTCAGTAAGAATTTTAGTTGCTTCACTAGTTGTCGGACCATTAGCTGCTTCCACAACTATTGAAGCTTTGATGTTATTTGCATTGTGCTCAGTGATTTGGTTTTCAATTGCAGCTGGTACAAGGATATCACAATCTAATTCCAACAACTCTTCGTTCGTCAATGTGTTTTCGAACAATGTCGTTACTGTTCCGAAACTATCACGACGATCAAGCAAGTAATCGATATCCAAACCATTTGGATCGTGAAGTGCACCGTAAGCATCTGAGATTCCGATTACTTTAGCGCCAGCATCATGTAAGAACTTAGAAAGGAAGCTACCTGCGTTACCAAATCCTTGGATAACTACACGAGCACCTTTCATATCAATACCACGACGTTTTGCTGCTTCATTGATAATAATCGTAACACCTTCAGCAGTCGCACGATCGCGACCTTGAGAACCACCTAGAACGATAGGTTTCCCTGTAATGAATCCAGGTGAGTTGAACTCATCAATTCTGCTGTATTCATCCATCATCCACGCCATGATTTGTGAGTTAGTGAAGACGTCTGGTGCAGGAATATCTTTTGTTGGCCCCATAACTTGAGACAACGCACGGACGTATCCGCGACTAAGCTTTTCCAATTCATCCATAGACATTTCACGCGGATCACAAACTACGCCGCCTTTACCGCCACCATATGGTAAATCCACAATTCCAGCTTTCAGTGTCATCCACATAGAAAGTGCACGCACTTCATCTAGAGTGACATCAGGGTGAAAACGAACTCCACCTTTTGTAGGTCCGACAGCGTCATTGTGTTGACCGCGGAACCCAGTGAAGACTTTTACTTTCCCATCATCCATCTTAATTGGGATTCTTACTTCCGTCATGCGCATTGGTTCTTTAAGGAGTTCATACATTCCTTCATCGTAGCCCAGCTTGTCAAGTGCTTCTTTAATAACAACTTGTGTGGATGTGAACAGATTCAGGTTTTCAGTCATTGTAATGGCTCGCCTCTTTGTTTATATTGTTTTTTTCTTATTCATAGTATCATATTGTTCATCATAATTGGAAAGAAATTTTAGTTAGCAAAAACGCTCTTGATTTTACCGAGTGCCCAGTCAAGTTCTTCTTTAGTAATGACCAGAGGTGGAGCAAAACGAATCACTGTATCATGTGTTTCTTTACAAAGCAATCCAAGTTCTTTCAACTTTTCACAGTAAGGACGAGCTTCTTCTGTTAACTCCATACCGATGAATAGACCACGGCCACGTACTTCTTTAATGACGTCGTTTTCAATTGTCTGTAGCTGTTCTTTGAAGTAGTTACCAAGTTCAAGAGATTGCTCTGCAAGCTTCTCGTCGATTAACACGTCTAATGAAGCAATTGAAACCGCACATGCCATCGGATTTCCTCCGAATGTTGACCCGTGTGAGCCTGGGTTGAAGACTTCGAGAATTTCTTTGTCAGCAACAACACAAGAGATTGGGAAAACTCCACCACCAAGTGCTTTACCTAGAATATACATGTCCGGATTAACATCATCCCACTCACAAGCAAACATTTTACCTGTACGGCAAAGACCCGCTTGGATTTCGTCAGCAATGAACAAGACATTATTTTCTTTACAAAGTTCACGCGCCTTCTTTAAATAGCCTTCTGTAGGAATGATAATTCCCGCTTCACCTTGAATCGGTTCAACGATGAACGCTGCTGTGTTTTTTGTAATCGCTTGCTCAAGAGCGTCAGCATCGCCATAAGGAACTAGCTTGATACCTGGAAGCATTGGACCGAATCCACGCTTATATTCAGGATCAGAAGATAGGGAAACTGCTCCCATTGTACGTCCGTGGAAGTTGCCTTCACAGCCGATGATTTCTGCTTTGTTCTCTTCTACGCCTTTAACATCATATGCCCAACGACGCGCTGCTTTGATAGCTGTTTCAACAGCTTCAGCACCTGTGTTCATTGGTAATGCCATAGCTTTCCCAGAGAGTTCAGTAATTTTAGCGTACCAAGGTCCTAGCTGATCACTGTGGAATGCACGTGATGTAAGAGTAACTTTATCTGCCTGATCTTTAAGTGCTTGAATGATTTTAGGGTGACGGTGCCCTTGGTTTACTGCAGAGTATGCAGAGAGCATATCCATAAATTTGTTTCCTTCTGGATCCTTAACCCATACACCTTCTGCTTCTGAGATAACAATCGGTAGTGGATGGTAGTTTGGTGCACCATACTTGTTTGTTTGTTCAATCACTTGTTGAGATACTGACATTAAAATTCCCTCCTCGGTTAGGTATGTAAAGACAGCGCCTGTCTTTTGACAGGCAACTGCTTGTAGTTGTTCTTAAAGCATTTCTGAAGTTGTTTTACCTTGCATGTGAAGTTGCAAGTAGTCCGGGCCACCTGCTTTTGAATCTGTACCAGACATGTTGAAGCCTCCGAATGGCTGGTAACCAACGATTGCACCTGTGCAACCTCGGTTGAAGTACAAGTTACCACAGTGAAAATCTTCACGAGCTTGTTGGATGTGTTCACGGTTTGTTGTGATAACAGCACCTGTTAAGCCGTAATCTGTGTCGTTTGCCATTTCGATAGACTCTGTAAAGTTCTTCGCTTTTGCAAGCGCTACGAATGGACCGAATACTTCTTCTTTCATGATGCGTGCTTCAGGAGAAACGTCAGCGAAAACAGTTGGAGCGATGAAGAATCCTTTTGAACTATCGCCTTCTCCACCGACAACTAGACGTCCTTCTTCTTTACCGATTTCAACATAGTTCATGATTTTATCATACGCTGCTTGGTCGATAACTGGACCTGCAAAGTTCGACTGGTCAGCTGGATCGCCGTAAGTCAATTCTTTTGTAAGTTCTTCGACACGTGCAACAACTGTGTCATAAACGTCTTCGTGAATAATCGCACGTGAACATGCTGAACATTTCTGTCCGCTGAAACCAAATGCTGATTTTACGATAGACTGAGCAGCAAGTTCAAGATCCGCTTCGTTGTCAACAACGATTGTATCTTTTCCGCCCATTTCAGCGATAACACGCTTCAACCAGATTTGTCCTTCGTTCACTTTAGAAGCACGCTCGTAAATTCGTGTTCCAACTTCACGTGAACCCGTGAATGAGATGAAACGAGTACGTGGATGGTCAACTAAGTAGTCTCCTACTTCAGCGCCAGATCCAGGCACATAGTTTACAACGCCTGCAGGCATTCCTGCTTCTTCGAGTACTTCCATGAATTTATAAGCAACTACTGGAGTTGTTGAAGCTGGCTTCAAGAGTACTGTATTTCCTGTAACGAGTGCAGCGACTGTAGTTCCTGCCATGATTGCGAATGCAAAGTTCCATGGAGAGATAACAACGCCAACTCCTAAAGGAATATAATCGAAACGGTTAAATTCACCAGGACGGCTTTCTACTGGCATTCCGTCTTTAAGTGTAAGCATTTGACGAGCATAGTACTCAAGGAAATCGATTGCTTCAGCAGTATCTGCATCCGCTTCGTTCCAAGGCTTACCTGCTTCTTTAGTTAAGAGTGCAGAGAACTCATGCTTGCGACGACGAACGATAGCTGCAGCTTTGAAAAGAATGTCAGCACGCATTTTTGCGTCTGTTTTTCTCCAAGTGTTGAATGTCTCGTCTGCAACTTTCATTGCTTTTTCTGCGATATCTTTGCTTGCTTTAGATACACGTCCAATAATTTCTTCTTTATTAGCTGGGTTGAAGGATACTAGTTTATCATCAGTCATGATGCGTTCTCCGCCTACGATTAGGGGATAATCTTTACCCAAGTAAGCTTCTACAGTCTTAAGACCTTCTAAGAATGCTTTTTTATTTTCTTCGATTGTAAAATCTGTGAACGGTTCATGTTTGTACGGAATCATGATAGTCCTCCTTTAGATAGGTCATGCAAATAATATTTGCACTTAGTTGTTAATTACACTTATAATAATGCAAGATAATATTGCACATTGCAAGCATTATTGTTTGCATAGCGAAAAAAGATAGGCGGTGTCACTCTATGAGTGCTTTCGAAGAGTCCCTCTTTCCTTTTTATGAATTTGCTGTAAAGCGCGCCGGAGTTGGAATTCATGCCGTAAACAGCGAGGGTAGAACGATAATTTACAACGATAAAATGAAAGAAATTGAAGGTCTAGATCTTGAAGATATTCGAGATTTGTCCATCATGGAACTATTCAATTTCCGTCAACAACCAAGTACTTTGATGGAAGTCTTACAAAATGGTAAAGAGCAATTGAATATTAAACAGACCTATTGGAACCAAAATGAGACAGAAATAACAACTATAAACAACAGTTATCCTATTTTTAATGATGGTGTGCTTATTGGCGCAGTGGAACTCTCACACGACGTGACTGCATTAGAAAAATTTGTACTTGAGCCGCTGAAGAAGGATCGAGAACCCGTTTTATTAGATCACATCGTAGCAGAATCAGAGTCTATGAAAAAAATTATCGCAACTGCAAAAAAAGCGGTTCGCGCAAAACTTCCTGTCTTGCTTGTTGGCGAAGCGGGTACTGGTAAAGACTTAGTTGCTCAAGGAATTCATCATGAAGTCCCTGTAGTAGATTCGTCATTTTACACGTTGTATTGCAATCGCTCCGATCATCAATCGATTGATCGTCTCGAAAACGAATTGGAAACTGATTCATCGTTCACACTATTTTGTGAAAGAATCGACTTTTTATCCATTGAGCTACAACGTAAGTTGCTTACTGTTTTAGAAAGCTCAGATTTACATCAGCGCCAGTTCATCGCAAGTATTGGTGAGGATCCTGTTGAACTTATAGCTTCTGGAAGCTTATTGAAAGAGCTCTATTACTTTTTCGCATCATTCACTATCCGTTTCCCACCTTTACGAGAGCGAAAAGAAGACATACTTCCTTTTGTCCAACGATATTTGGATCGGAGAAAAGAAAGTCTTGGAACTGCTCTGAGTACGATCACAGAAGCGGTAGAAGACCTCTTACTTTCCTATTCTTGGCCAGGCAATATAAGGGAACTCGAAATGTTGTTGAACGAAGTTGCATCCCTTACTACTGCTGAAACAACTATCACAGTCGATATGCTTCCTTTATATTTTAGAAATAAGAGCACCGTGCAAGACCAAGGACTAACCATCTTACCTTCTTTCATTATGCCGAGCGAAAAAGACCTTCTTCCACTTGATCAGTTTTTACGTGAAGCGGAGTCATACTACTTACAACGAGCACTTACTATTCACGACGGCAATATTACACGAACTGCAAATGCACTCTCTATGAGTCGACAAAACTTGCAATATAGACTTCGAAAAAACAAAAAAGGAGGAGAGGCATAAACGCCTCTTCTCCCTTTTAATATCCTGATTTGTCGATCCAGTCTCTCAATTTGTCTTTCAAAGAGTTGAATCCCTTTTCATCATGTTCATCCACTTTTTCTTGTAGCGACTTGCGTGGGCGGTTTACCTTCTTAATGGGTGCTGGTGGTTCTTGTAAAGCACGTATTGATAAGCTAATTTTTTTATCCGCCTCTTCAACTTCTAATACTTTCACGGTCACTTGTTGCCCCACTGATAAGTGTTCGTGGATATCCTTCACAAATCCGTATGTTATTTCAGAAATGTGTACGAGTCCTTGAGTGGAGTCATCAAGAGCTACAAACGCACCATAAGGTTGAATGCCTGTAACTGTCCCTGATAGTTCTTCGCCGGCTTCATATTTACCTGCCATGTGAACAGCTCCCAATTCTGTTTTGTATATCTGGAATTGCCATTAAGGCCACTTCTAGTATACCATTTGAATACTTGTGGAGCAAAAGATAGTCTTTTAGACAGATGTTACCAACCTATGTACTCGAAATTCAAGAGATGATGCATTTTTCTTCAAACTTTACAGCCAATAATTTATATGAGATTTGCATGCAGTCCTCTAAAGGAATCCACATTTCATAGGTACGCTCGTACACTTCACGTATGCGTTTAGCTAAATCTGTTGGATGATCTAATACATGTAAATCTGCTACCACATCCGCTATTTCTAGTTCATATGCCTTAGGCCCCGCAAGGAAAGGATCCCATTCTTCTAGTAACGTTATCGCTTTTTTTGTAATTTTTGCAGTTTGCACGTCAAGTCACCTGATTTTTTGTTTTTGTTTATGATAGCATAGGTATGAAAAAGAAAACAGACCGAGGGGGAATACACATGAAAGAATTCACAACTACTGTAAATAGACGAAATACATCGTCAATGAAATGGGATCGGATGGATCGAATTTACGGAATTGACAATACGGAAGACATTCTTCCTATGTGGATTGCCGATATGGACTTTGCTGCCCCACAGCCTGTCATCGATGCCCTTAGGGAACGTTTGGACCACGGCGTATTTGGTTATTCGTACGTATGTGAAGAGTGTAAAGATGCAATCCGCGAATGGCTGTTAAACAAACATGGCTGGCAAACTGAAAACGAATGGATGCTGTCTCATCACGGTGTAGTTCCTGCCATTGCGTCAGTTGTTGAAACGTTGACGAACGAAGGAGATAGCGTGCTCATCACGCCACCTGTGTATGCACCATTTTCAAGCATCCCTGCATTGCAAAAGCGGACTCTAGAAGAGTGCATGCTCACTGAAAAAGAAGGTACATATACAATAGATTTCGTTCAATTCGAGGAATCTCTAAAGAAAAATGTCAAACTATTCATTTTTTGCAATCCTCATAATCCTGGCGGAATTGTATGGCCTGAAAGTGTTTTGTCAGAAATCGTTCGGCTTTGTGCGAAATACGATGTGCTGATTCTGTCTGATGAAATTCATGCTGATCTTGTATTTGCTCCTTACACACACACGCCATTGCACATGGCTGCAGGCGATGAAGTAAACCGAATTATTACTTGTGTCGCACCTACTAAAACATTTAACTTAGCAGGAATTCAAGCTTCTATGATGATCATTCCTGATGAAAACCTACGTGAGCAGTTACGCGATAATGGCATGGCCCATGGGCAAATGGAGCTAAATGCTTTTGCTAACGTTGCGCTAAAAGCAGCATATCGACACGGCGAACCTTGGCTTGAGAAGTTATTGACGACGATCTCTGAAAATATGGATTACGTTATTGAAACACTCACTACACAAGTTCCAGGTATTTCAATTACAAAACCTCAGGGTACATACTTGTTGTGGATTGACTACAGAGGGACTGGACTTTCAGAGGATGAAATGATGGACAAGTTACTTCACAAAGGGAAATTAGCACTTGAGCCTGGAACGAAATACGGTGAATCAGGCCGCGGATTTTTACGGATGAACGTCGCGACGTGTCTCTCGACTGTGCAAGACGGCGTAAGTCGTTTTATAAAAGGCATGGAAAACTAAAAAAAAGAGCATCCTCATAAATGAGGATGCTCTTTTTTTTGTTCTCGCGCTTCTTTGCGTTCTCGCAAAATGCGTTCTTCTAATTCTTTCGTTTCCAATTCTTGCTTTTTAGAATTACGCTTGATCCACATGAATGTGAGGACAAGGAGTACCATGAAAAAAGCAAAGGAAATGGCTGCTGGGATATATTCTGATTTGTCTTCCGGAAAGTACAGGAAAGGCATTAGAACTGTCACCATGTATAGCACTTCCTAACAAGTAAATTTAATAGTGGAGAGATTATTCGCCTTGAATTTCAATTGACTCGATTTTCACATCTTCAACCGGCTTGTCTTGAGCACCTGTTTTAACAGTGGCAATCTTATTCACAATATCCATACCTTCAATAACTTGTCCGAAAACAGTATGTTTTTGGTCCAAGTGAGGTGTGCCGCCACGTTCTGCGTAAGCGTTAGCAATCTCTTCTGGCCAGCCACCTTTTTTCAACTGATCCGCAGATGCGCCAGCTAAACTAGAAGCTTGAACGATGAAGAATTGGCTACCGTTTGTATTTGGACCTGCATTTGCCATAGACAAAGCCCCATTCAAGTTGAAAAGATCCAAAGTGAATTCGTCTTCGAATGAATCTCCGTAAATACTTTCTCCGCCCATACCTGTTCCAGTTGGGTCGCCACCTTGAATCATAAAGTCTTTAATAACGCGGTGGAAGATAAGTCCATCATAATAGCCGTCTTTCGCATGAGTTAAGAAGTTCTTAACTGTTTTTGGTGCTTTTTCTTCAAAAAGCTTGATTTTGATCGGGCCTAGCGTGGTATTCATCGTGATAAGTTTTTCTCCTGCTGCTACTTCAGTTGATAGTTGTGGATACATTTGGGAATCCTCCTTAGGAATCGTTTGTTCTGGTTTTTTTGCTTGAGTCGTTTCATCTTTTTCAGATGCCGACTCATTGTCTTTAGCCTCTTGCTTTCCGCATGCGGAAACAACAAGAATCAACGCTAAAATAAGCATGAGCATATAATGTTTTTTATGCAATTCTCTCACCCTAAATTAGTTTACCACATGATTCTGCGAAATATAAGTACGAGCACTTGACTTCCTTCGGGAGTCGAATTGTTTTATACTTAAGAAATAATTCGTTAAATAGAAAGAAGGTCACCTATGGATATTCAAAAAAGAAATTTCATCATTATCTGGGTGTCAAACTTTCTAGTAGCCGGAACAATGACGATGATTATGCCTTTCTTGTCATTATATATTGAAACGTTTGGCGACTATTCAGATGCTTATGTCCAGAAATGGTCGGGTCTAGTTTTTGGCGCGACATTTATCACCGCCCTCATCATGTCTCCAATATGGGGCAGAATTGCGGACAAATACGGCTTTAAGCCCATTCTTATCATAAACGGTTTCGGAATCGCTATTTCAGTATTCCTAATGGGCTTCGTCCATTCCGTTGAAGCATTTTTCATACTCCGTTTACTTAATGGTGTTGTTACTGGTTTCATCCCCACATCTCTTGCATTCATCTCCGCCAACACAAAACGTGAAGAAGCTGGTAAACGATTAGGTACACTTCAAATGGGCAGTGTTACAGGTACCTTATTCGGACCTGTACTTGGTGGTCTTCTTGCCGATGCTTTCGGTTTTAAGTACACATTTGTAATCACTTCGATTTCTGTTATTATCGCTGCTCTCATTATTGTATTCGGTATTAAGGAACAACGAAAAGTGAAAACTGGCCGTGAAATCGTATATTCTCGTAAGACGATCTTAAGCGGACTTCTACATCACCGGTTAATGTTGAATGTCATGGTTGTTACGGCATTGATTCAGATTGGGAACTTCAGTATCCAGCCGTTACTTTCCCTCTATGTCTCTCATTTAACTGATGCAAAAGATGTTGCTTTTCTAGCAGGAATTACATTCAGTGCTGCAGGTGTCGGTAACTTACTGTTTGCTCGTAAGTGGGGCAAGCTTGGCGATGATATCGGGTACGAAAAAGTCCTAGGATTTCTGTTGTTGCTGTCGTTCATTTTCATCATCCCGCAAGCATTCGTTAGTAACTTGTGGCAACTTGTCGTATGGCGATTGCTCTTCGGTATTTCCATGGGCGGTATGATTCCGATTACGACCGCACTTGTTCGAAGAGAAGCACCACTTGATATACAAGGTGAAGTGATGGGATATAATACAAGTTTCCGTTTCTTAGGAAACATCATCGGGCCGATGTTTGGTGGAATTATTAGTGGCTTCGTTGGTATATCGTCAGTCTTCATATCTACTGGTGTGTTGTTCTTACTTGGTTTCGGTTTCCTTTACTATGCAAAACGGAAACCAACACAAGATTTCGAAGACTTCTTGGCAGAGTCCGAACAGAAAAACCCCTAAAAATATAGCACACTCCGCAAGGCGGAGTGTGCTATATTTTGTATAGGTATTTGTAAGAACGGAGGAACCAAGTGTGAGACAGCTTGTCGGATTTGCTGTCGCTTTGTTAAGTCTCCCGCTATTGTTTTGGCTTCAACAAGAGGTCGCGGTGGAATGGAATGAGGCAAATGCGTATAAAGAGCAGGTCGAAATGACAATTGAATTGTCAGAGCCAGAAGTAACGATACCGATGGCACTGTATGATCGAAATGGACAGTTGTTTGCAGAAGAATATGCTGAGTGGCGGGATCCCCTTCCCCTTGCTGAAATTCCATTGTTTGCAAAACAACTATTTTTGGAAAGTGAAGACAAAGGATTTTACGAACATCGAGGGTATGACGTTGCAGCGATTGCACGGGCATTTGCAGTAAATGTTAATTCAGAAGGTCTTAGTCAAGGAGCCTCTACCATTACTCAACAAGTCGTGCGCATGCGGTTTTTATCCCCAGAAAAGACATATGAACGTAAATTCAAAGAAATTCTCTACGCAGCAGAATTGGAAAAACAGTCAACAAAAGATGAAATCCTAGAAATGTATATGAATGAGATGTACTTCGGGAATCAGGTGTATGGTATCGGTGCTGCTGCTACTTATTATTTCAGTAAACCCCTAGCACAGTTAAACGAAGCAGAAACTGCTTTTCTTGCAGCCATTCCAAATAATCCTTCGCTATATGATCCATTGAAACATTTTGACAGAACAAAAAAACGTCAAGAGCGACTTCTTCAAGTGTTGCTGAAAAGTGAAGTACTTACGTCTGAAGAAACAAAAGTTGCTCAACTCGCACCTATCCAATTAAAGGTTAAACAAAAAAACAGTCAATTCCCTGCTTACCATACGTATGTTTTAGATGAGTTGAAACAGCTAATTAGTGAAAAAGAAGGATTCACTGAACAGTTACGTGCAGCAAAAGATGAGGAAGCAAAACTCGTTATTCAGCGTGCTCTTAGTGTTCGGATTGCTACTGTAGTCAATTCAGGTGTACGAATCGATACTGCACTGAATCCAGCAAAACAAAAACGCGTGGAAACAAACATATCGAGTCGATTAGCTGGAAGTGGTGTTCAATCTGGTGCTGCTATTATAGATAACAAAACCCGAGAGCTGATTAGTGTGTACGGCGGCTTCGGCTATCGAAAAACAGATTTCAACCGGTCGTTCCAAGCGGTTCGCCAACCTGGCTCAGCCATTAAACCGTTACTGGTCTATGCCCCTTATTTGGAAAGCGGTTCGTACACGGAAAACTCTCTCATTGATGGTAGCGCAATCTGCATTGGGAACTTCTGTCCAGAAAATTTCGGTGGCTATTCATACGGTGTTTCCACTGTTAAAAAAGCATTTAGCAGAAGTTATAATACAACCGCTGTCCGAGTGCTTCATCGAGTTGGGATTGAAGAAGCCTTCGCCTATCTGACTCCTTTTGGATTTAAATACGTTACTGAAAAAGATCATCAGTACACAGCTGCTCTTGGTGGCTTTGAAAAAGGGATGACGCCTTACGAACTGGCAAATGCCTATACAAGTTTTATAGATGGAACGTTCAACCCTACAAGGGCCATACGCTCTGTGAAAGATCGACAAGGAAAAATCTTATATGAGTGGGAAGATAAGAGGACTGAAGTTTGGTCTCGGAAAACAACAACCGCTATTCGTTCTATGTTACGAGAGACTGTGGAAACCGGCACAGCTCAAGGAGTTCATTCTACTACTTCTTACGTGGGTGCAAAAACAGGGACTACGAGTAACTATAAAGATCTCTGGGTTGCTGGGATGGATTCACGCTATACAGCAGCCGTTTGGATGGGCTATGACCGACCTCAAACACTACAACGAGAAAGTGAACAAAAAAAGCACCTTCAATTATTTTCAGATGCAATTCAAGACTAGCTGCCAATCGGCAGCTGGTCTTTTTCTACTCCTGGAATACTCTCCGCAATTCCGTTATACAGTCTCAGTAAAATGTAGGCAACTACAGCAAGTAAAATCGCCCAGATAAGAAATTCAAAGAAAATGATTCCGAGAATCGATGAAAACGGAAGTTGGTTGTGCAACATGTACGTGCTGTAAACAAAGTAAATAAACGTAACAGCTATAAATACAAGAAGTAACCCGTAAATGGACTGGATGGAAAATGCAGAAGCGAGGGCTCCGATGAAATAAATCAGTTTCCCACCTCGATCATCGGTTACGTTAGAAATTGTATTATCAGATTCAGAAACAGGTCTAAAGAAAAACAACATCGCTGTTTCGTGGATGGTTTCTGCGATCAGTTTCAGTGCACTAAATACCATGAAGTAGATTAGTGCGAAAATCGTTAGCATAAACAAACGAAGCTGAGTTTCTGTTAGAAATTCCAATAGCCCGTTATACAAACCAATTTCCCGGAAAAGACTTAATGAAAATCCGACGGTATAAACACCAAAGGTCAAACTAAACAGCATGATTGTAAAAAATGGTAAATAACTGAACAAGTACGGATTTTTCATTAGACACCTCGAACTTACTAGTAATATATACTGGTTTTATCCAGTGACTCTATAATATAGGAAGAGATTGAATTCCCGCAATCCCTTTCAAGTGCCCACAGTGCAAAACGCAATGTTTTACGTTATACTTTAAAGCAATGTCTACATCATGTTACTACGTGGAAGGAGGATTTTTAGTGGAATTTGTTTGGTTTATATTCGTGCCCGCATTAGTGGCTCTTTTCATCCCGACGTTGTTTCGTCGGGTCGCTCGAATACATACAGGCTGGTTCGTTTTGTTAGTACCAGTAGTACTGTTTGCTTATTACAGTACGTTTTTACCAGTAACTGCAAGTGGAAAACATGCAGTTTCTTCGTTTGATTGGATCCCTTCACTAGGAATCTCTTTTGTCTCGTATTTAGATGGACTCAGTTTACTCTTTACTCTTCTCATTACTGGGATTGGTGCATTAGTAGTTCTGTATTCAATATTCTATCTAGATAAGAGCAAAGAAAAGCTCGGTAATTTCTATGTTTACTTATTGCTTTTCATGACTGCTATGCTCGGTGTCGTTCAGTCAGACAACGTCATCTCACTGTATTTGTTCTGGGAATTGACGTCCATTTCATCATTCCTATTAATCGGTTATTGGTATACGCGTGATGGTTCTCGTTTCGGAGCGCTAAAATCGATGATGATTACTGTTGGTGGAGGATTAATGATGCTCGGGGGATTCGTGATTCTCGGCATCCTCGGAGATACATATTCGATTCGTGAACTGATTGCAGGTCTGTCCGATTACTCGGGTGACCCACTCTTCACACTTGCAGCTGTACTTCTGTTATTTGGGGCATTTACTAAGTCTGCACAATTCCCATTTTATATTTGGCTACCAGACGCTATGGAAGCACCGACACCTGTCAGTGCGTACTTGCACTCTGCGACAATGGTCAAAGCGGGATTATATTTGGTAGCACGATTCACGCCAATCTTCGCTGAGTCTTCCGTCTGGATTTGGCTCGTTTCAGGAGTCGGACTACTGACATTGATGTGGGGATCTTTCTTTGCGGTCAAACAAACGGACTTGAAAGGAATTCTCGCATTCTCTACAGTCAGTCAATTAGGTCTGATTATGTCGTTACTCGGTGCTGGTGCAATCGCTTACCATTCTAATGATGGTCTCTTTAGACTCGCAATGTTTGCTGCGATCTTCCACTTAGTGAATCACGCCGTCTTTAAAGGCAGCTTGTTCATGATTGCTGGAATTGTTGATCATGAAACCGGCACACGTGATATTCGTAAACTCGGTGGGTTAATGAGCGTTATGCCAATCAGTTTTACAGTTGCTTTCATCGGTGGACTATCGATGGCTGGTATTCCGCCATTCGGAGGATTCCTGAGTAAAGAGTTGTTCTTGGAATCCATGGTTGCACTCAAGCATTTCGAACTGTTCAACTTTGATACGTGGGGCATTCTCTTCCCTGTAATTGCATGGATTGCAAGCGTATTCACCTTTGTTTATAGCTTCTACTTCGTGTTCAAGACTTTCACAGGCGAGAAGAAATTCAATAAGCTCCCGCTTCAACCACATGAAGCACCTATTGGGATGCTGATTTCGCCAATTATTTTAGCAGCCAGCGTCATCACAATTTTCTTCATCCCGAACGTTGTTGGGAAATGGTTAGTTGCACCTGCTGTCATGGCAGCGCAACCACAACTTTACAGTTTGCCTGAACAAGCAACGGTTCACGTAGCTGCGTGGCACGGATTCGCATCAGTTCCAATGTGGCTCACAGTTGGCGTTATTGCAATCGGTACACTACTTTTCACGTCGATTAAAAAATGGCGACCTGTTTACGGATTGCAACCTGAAAAGCTATCGCTTAACGCGTTGTATGATGGAGCTATGACACTTTCTGAAAAAGGCATGAACAAGCTATCCCGTCTCTACATGACGGGTATCATCCGCACGTATCTACTGTATATGTTTGCGTTCTTCTCAGTTATGACCATTGCTGTATTGTTCGCTAAAGGCGCATTCGAATTGGATATGAGCAGTCTATCTCCAATTACGTTATTCGCTGTCATGAACGCTATCGTTGCCATCCTTGGGACAGGCATGGTGATCATGTCAAAAAACAGGATTTCCGCGATTATTGCACTAGGTGCAGTTGGCTATTCAGTCGCATTGTTCTTCGTGTTATTCAAAGCACCGGACTTAGCGTTGACGCAACTTGTAATCGAGACGATTTCAGTCGCGCTCTTCCTTCTTGCGTTCCGTCATCTTCCAGCAATGAAAACACATGGCGAAACGAAACAGAACAAACTAGTGAATGGAATTGTTGCGGTAGCTGTTGGACTATCTGTAACTCTCGTCGCACTTTCTGCTCACTCTAATAAACTGGTTTCAAGTATTTCACAATTCTACAAAGATACCGTCCATACAGAAGCTGGCGGTGGTAATATCGTGAACGTCATCCTCGTTGACTACCGTGGTTTCGATACATTATTTGAAATTGCTGTACTCTCGATTGCAGGAATTGCTGTTCTCGGCATGATCCGTCTTCGCTTGTCGAGAAAGGAGTCTGATGATGAAAAAAAATAACGTTATTTTACAGACGACTGCTAAAGTCACTTTCTTCATCATTTCCTTATTCTCGATTCATATTTTCTTTGCAGGCCACTTTGCTCCTGGTGGAGGGTTTGTCGGAGGATTGTTGACGACAGGTGCAATTGTTTTATTATTACTTGCATTTGACCTTGAAACGGTAAAAGCTACCTTACCGTTCAATTTCACCATCGTCATCGCAATCGGATTGCTGCTTTCCCTTGGAACTGCAGCAGGCTCTATATTTTTCAATGTCCCATTTTTCACGCATGCGTTCGGTCATTTCAACTTACCGCTCTTTGGTAACACAGAACTGCATACAGCAATGATCTTCGACTCTGGAGTTTACCTCGTTGTCGTAGGTGCTGCAATTACTATCATTCAGTCGATTGGAGGGGATGAGTAATGGAATTACTCATGGCGATTGTAGCAGGAATACTTTTCACCGCTGCAATTTACTTAATTCTATCCAGAAGTCTGATTAAGGTCATTCTCGGAACAGGCTTGTTAAGTCACGGAGCTCACTTGTTTATCCTCACGATGGGTGGACTTGGTGGAAGTGCACCTCCTGTTCTAGTGGACGACGTTACTGACTTTGCAGATCCGCTTCCACAAGCATTGATTTTAACCGCAATTGTTATCAGTTTTGGAGTTACGGCTTTCATCTTGGTTCTAGCTTATAGAACTTATGCAGTCCACAAAACGGATGACTTGAATTCTATGAAAGGAAATGATGAGCATGATTAACCTTCTATTGTTTCCGATCATTATTCCCTTCTTCTTTGCTATTGTACTGTTGTTCTTTAAAGAACAGGTACGGATCCAACGAGTCATCACCGTTATTGGACTGAGTGCAAGCATCGTCTCTGCTTTTGCACTCGTCATGAAAGTGAAAGCAGATGGCATTCAAACACTGACACTCGGTAGTTGGCCTGCTCCGTTCGGCATTTCTATGGTGTCGGACATGTTCTCAGCGTTACTTGTTACTTCTACGTTAGTAATTACGTTATTCGTTGCGATCTATAGCTTCACTGCAATCGGTGAAGAACGGGAACGATTTTTCTACTACCCTGCCATTCTCTTCATGATTACAGGAGTCAATGGTGCATTTACTACAGGTGATATTTTTAACATGTTTGTATTTTTCGAAGTGTTGCTGATCGCCTCTTACCTTCTCATCGTTCTTGGAGGAGAAAAGAGACAGCTGCGCGAGTCCATTAAGTACATACTAGTAAACGTCATTTCATCAGCTTTCTTTGTTATTACGATTGCTTATTTGTATTCTGTTGTTGGAACGCTCAACATGGCTGATATCGGTCAGAAAATCGCAGAAATCGGACAACCAGGTATTATTTCAGTCATCGGGATTATGCTGCTACTCGTATTCGGCATAAAAGCAGGAATCTTCCCTCTTTACTTCTGGATGCCTGGCTCATACGCTGCGCCTCCTGTTCCGATACTCGCACTATTCGGTGCGCTATTGACTAAAGTCGGTGTCTACGCGATTACACGTACGTATACGTTGTTCTTCGTCAATGACCTAGCTTTCACCCACACCATCCTGATGGTTCTTGCCTTATTGACCATCGTTGCAGGATGTATTGGTGCACTGGCGTATTTCGATTTAAAACAGATTATTATCTACAATATCTTGATTGCGATCGGCGTCATCTTGTTCGGCGTATCGCAGATGAACGAAGCGGGCATGCAAGGAGCTGTCTTCTATCTTATCCATGACATGCTTATAAAAGGAGCATTGTTCCTGATCATTGGAATTATGATCTATGTCACAGGTACGTCCAACTTGCGTGAAATGGGTGGTTTAATAAAAACCCATCCATCGCTCGGTTGGCTGTTCCTAATTGCCGCATTCGGTCTCGCAGGCATTCCACCCCTTAGTGGATTTGTCGGTAAGTTGCTCATTGTCCAAGGTGGCTTTGAACACGGACAATTATTTGGAACGATTGTCATCCTCGTTTCTAGCTTAATTGTATTGCTATCCGTTATTCGGATTTTCGTTTATGCATTTTGGGGAGAGCCGGTTGCGTTACGACCGACAAACTCCAAAACTTACAAACAGATGATGTTCCCTGCTGTACTTCTCGTAGCTCTGTCCGTTCTATACGGAGTCGGAACTGAGTGGATTTTCCCGTACGTATCAGATGCAGCTAATGTGCTGCTCGATCCGTCGAGTTATATAAACGCCGTGTTAAAGGAGTAGATCACGTTGGCATTTCAAATATTACTTAACTTCTTCATCGCAATAACGTGGGTGCTCATCACGGCGTCTTTCACCCCTCCCACATTTATAATCGGTTATATTATTGGCTTACTGCTGCTCATACTGACGAGACGTTTTTACAAAAATCGTTTGTATGTAGGTCGACTATGGGCTTGCGTAAAATTGACAGGTATCTTCTTTAAGGAATTAATTCTTTCCAATATATCCGTTGCAATGCTTGTGTTAAAACCCAAGCTGGAATTACAGCCGATGATTTTCGCAATGCCTACTGTCCTTGAAAAAGACTGGGAAATTACGTTGCTTGCTAGTTTAATCACTTTGACACCCGGTACCATTGTCATTCATGTTTCGGATGATCAAAGGACATTGTACGTTCATGCAATCGATGTGGATGATGTTGAAGAAGCCATCAATTCCATCAAACAATCATTTGAAAAAGCAATCCTGGAGGTGAGCCGAACATGAACATATTCATCTGGATCTGCTTAATTATCATCTTCCTTTCCATGCTCGGTACGCTCGTTCGAGTATTCAAAGGACCATCTACTCCAGATCGCCTGATCGCGTTGGATGGAATCGGTGTGATGCTAATTTCCATTATCGCGCTGCTATCGATTGTATTTGATACGATATTTTTCATAGATGTAATTTTGCTTATCGCGATCATGTCCTTCATCGGGACAGTTTCGTTCTCGAAATTCATCGAAAAAGGAGCGATTATAGACCGTGATACTCGTCGCTAATATTATTATCGCTCTGTTCATACTCGTAGGCGTGTTCTTTACGGTTGTCACTGTAGTCGGGTTATTACGATTGCCCGATGTGTACACACGAGCTCATGCCGCTTCAAAAAGTGCAACCCTTGGTGTTCTCGGAATCCTGATCGGCGTGTTCCTTCACTTTTGGTGGATTAAAGGACATTTCAGTATTCAACTGTTGCTCGGCAGCGTCTTCTTATTCATCACCTCACCTGTTGGAGGCCACTTAATGAGTCGTGCTGCTTATATGTCTGGTGTTAAACCGACAGACTTAACCGTTGGAGATGATCTTGGAGAAGCAATTGGTGATCAAAAATCTCATGAAGAAGAGTGAAAAAAAGACGCAGCGTCCCGAATCGGACACTGCGTCTTTTTATTGTTTACCAGTAGCCATAGGGGCTGTAGTAAGGTGGGTATGAGTATGGATAATATCCTCCACCGTATGGTGGATATCCCCCACCGTAGCCTCCACCATAACCGTATCCGTAAGGTGAAATTGCATTACCGAGAACGCTACCGGCTAATCCACCTAGGAAGGGTCCGCCGAAGCCGTATCCAAAACCACCTCCGCCGAAACCTCTTCCTCCATCAAAACCTCTTCCCCCGCCAAAGCCTCTTCCACCGCCGAAATTATTGCCTCCATGTCGTGGCATCTTACTCCCCCTTTCCCACTATCCTATTCATTGGGCCAACAAAGGGGTAGGCAGACACCTATTACGATTCGCAAGTGTTTTCAGCAAAGCACTCGATGAACGTAGCTAATGTTCTTGTCATGGCACCTGTTGCGCCTTTAGGTCCTAGTACGTGTGGTGAATTCGCTTTAGATGTTCCTCCACTATCCAAGAAGTATCACCTACAAACATCAATACGGGTTGTAATAAGGCGGGCATGAGTATGGATAATAGCCACCGGGATAGCCACCGTATGGCGGATAGCCACCGTATGGCGGATACCCGCTACCGCGGCCACCACCGAATCCGTATGGTGTAATTGCACTACCGAGAAAACCGCCAACTAATCCACCTAGGAAAGGTCCGCCGAAGCCGAAGCCTAATCCACCTCTGCCGAAACCTATTCCTCCGCCAAAACCTCTTCCTCCACCAAAGTTATTGCCTCCGTGTCTTGACATCTTCCTCCCCCTTTCCCACTTATCCTATTCATTGGGCCAAGAAAGGGGTAGGCTGACACTTATAACGCCTCTGAATTGTCTTCAGCTAATCTCTCTATGAATGTTGCTAATGTTCTTGTCATGGCACCTGTTGCGCCTTTAGGCCCAAGTGCGTGTGGTGCATCTGCTTCAGACGTTCCTGCAATATCCAAGTGGATCCAAGGAGTATCCCCTACAAACTCTCCTACGAAACCGCCGCCAAAGATCATATGACCATCACGACCTGGTGAGTTGTTAAGGTCAGCTACTTCACTTTTACGAATACGCTTTTTATCGCTTTCCGTTAATGGCAAGCGCCAAACGAATTCTCCTGTTTCTACAGACGCTTCCATGAAGTCTTCAAAGAAGGCTTCGTTATTCGTCAATGCACCTGTTTTATCTTTACCGAGTGCAACAATTACTCCACCTGTTAGTGTAGCAACGTCTATTAGATAATTCGCACCTGATTGTTTTGCATACGTAACTGCATCCGCCAAGACAAGACGACCTTCAGCATCCGTATTCAACACTTCAATCGTTTTCCCTGAAAGTGAAGTAATGACATCATCCGGTTTGAATGCATCTCCGGAAACCATATTATCCGTAGAAGCAATTACTGCAATGACGTTTTGCGCTGGACGTAATTCACCGATGATTTGCATCGCACCGAATACAGCTGCAGCGCCGCCCATATCCCCTTTCATACCGACCATGCCTTCACGTGGTTTCAGTGAATAGCCACCTGTATCATAAGTGACTCCTTTGCCGACAAGTCCGACAACGTCCGTCCAGTCTTCATTTCCACCAGCATACTTAAGGACAATTAGACGCGGTTCTTCGACAGAGCCTTTATTGACTGCAAGGATTGCACCCATTCCGAGCTCTTCCATTTCTTTCTTACCTAGAATTTCAACTTCAAAGCCATACTTTTCAGCAAGCATCTCTCCATGCTCCGCCATCTTAACCGCAGTTAAAATATTTGGAGGTGTATTGACGAGAGTACGTGCAGAGTTTACAGCATCTGCATGGACAAGACCAACTTCAACTGCCGCTTTCAATTCTTCTTCGTCTGCAAAACTAACAAGCTCGACTGTATTAAATTCAAAGTCTTTTTCGTTTGAAGTAGTTTTATAGTCTGCAAATTGGTAGCTTCCTAAGATAAGACCTTGAAGGGATGCAAAAGCGACATCTTCGGCTTCGAGTTCTTCTGTGGTGAACGAATCGGCCCAAATGGAAGCGCTATCTACTTTCATTGATTTGAGCTCTTTCCCGAGCTTCGAGAAGACTTCAAGCAAACTTTGGTCTGTTAACTTTTTAGGTGCTCCTAGTCCGATGAAAACAACACGCTTGAACGCATGATCCCCCATCGCTGGGAGTTTAGTAATTACGTTTAACTCCGTCTTCACATCACCTGATTTAACCCATTCCGTCAACTTCCCATCGAATGCTTCATTAATGACATTCCAATTCGATTTGTTTTCAGGATGTTCAGGCACACCGATTACGAGTGCATCTAAATTGCTCTCTGTAATCTCTTTGTTTGTAATAATTGTTTTCATTTGACTACCTCCTCATTTTCATACATTCTTAATTATATACCAGTTCTTGAAGAAACCAAAAATTTCTTCGGTTTCCGGACTATTTTCTATCATACATCAGACGAGGAGTGCCTACATGACCATCTTGAACAATGTGCCACTGTTGGTTGCACTATTTGGAATTTTCTTCGCACAATTCGTTAAAATTCCGATTCACTTTTTACTCACTCGTGAGCTCGATTGGAAGTTAATGACCTCAACAGGCGGTATGCCAAGTTCTCACTCGGCTGCAGTGACAGCACTTACGACTGCAATTGCGTTCGAGCACGGACTCGATTCTTCGATGTTTGCCATCTCAGCAATCTTTGCTGTAATCGTTATGTTCGATGCGAGTGGCGTTCGCTACCAAGCAGGCCAGCAAGCATTGATCATTAATCAAATACGTGCAGACTTCCAAACATTCGTTAGTGGTACTAAGGGTTGGATTAAGAAAGACGATGTACAAAAGATTGTAGAGTTGAAGACGTTACTCGGCCACAAACCAAGTGAAGTGTTCGCAGGGGCAGTAACCGGCATCCTGATTTCGGTAATCACCTATTCATTTATTGTATAAAAAAACGCTCGGGCGACTTTCGCCTGAGCGTTTTTTAGAACATTTGATAGCCTTGTTTGCGCAAAAGCTTACTCACGAATCCCGAGAGAATTGCTCCAACTAAACCGCTTGAAAGAATAACGACGTCTACTGTATGCAACGCCATAAGTTTGTCTCCGAGCATACTGAACGCATGACCCGGTTTTGTAATATATTCATATGCCTTCACTTCATCAATAATTAAAATAACGACAATCGGATACACAATAGCCATGACCCACGACATACGTAGTAGCATATTGATCAAAAAGCCAATGCCGAAAAACATGACAATAAAGATGAGGACAGACAGAATAATTTCCGTCAGTGAAATTGTACTCAAAGCGATGACCTCCAGTTTCCTTAGTTCATTTTACCCGAATCCCTCTCGTCTTTCAACAGCTGTGACAACTGTCATGAAGTTGTTGAAAAGTTCATAAAAAAACACCCATCTCTAAAAAAGCAGACAAGTGTCGGAGATTTCAATATTAAAGAATATCAAACTTTCCTTTTTTGAATGTTAGACCAGCGCCACCGATTAAGTAAAGTGCACGGTTGTCTACCATTTTCTTCATGAATGATGCTTTTTTACCCGTCATTTTCTTACCGAAAGCTACACCGATTGCATCGCTTGACCCTAGAGAGGCAATACTACCTTTCAAGTCAGGAACGAATGCTTGAGTAGGTTGACCTTTCATAAGAGCAATTAGGTTATTTGCACACATGTCCCCTTGCTGCATCGCGATTTGAGCAGTAGGTGGGAAAGGACGATTGATTTCTTCGTTGATCATTAGTGCACAGTCACCTACGATGAAGACATCGTCAAATCCTGGAGCACGAAGATCCTTTTCAACTTTAACTCGAGCGCGCATGTTTTCAATACCCGTCTCTTCAATTAAACGGTTACCACGGACACCTGCAGCCCATACAACAGTACCAGCTTCGATGAATTCAAATTCGTCGTCGCCTATCTTCAAGTTAACCCCTTCAGGAGTCGCTTCAACAACTGGTGTACCAATTGAGAATTCGATTCCTTTAGACTTCAATTGACGTACAGCGTATTCAACCAACTCAGGGTCAAATCCTGGAAGAACCATCGGTGCAGCTTCTACACAAAGTACTTTTACTTTGTCCGCAGGTACATCGAACTCTTCACACAATTCTGGAACGCGATCTCCAAGTTCACCAAGGAATTCGATTCCTGTGAATCCAGCTCCACCAACAACAATTGTAAGACGGCTATCTTTTTTCACGTCTTCTAAAGACCACGTTGCGAATTGGTATTCAATATGCTCACGGATTTGGCGAGCTGCATTAACGTTTGCAATCGAAAGTGCATACTTATCAAGACCTGGAATTCCGAATGTTTCTCCTTCAAATCCAAGACCGATGACCAAATAGTCATAAGTATGCTTACCAGCAGATGATGTAACAATTTTCTCTTTTACATCAATTGCTTGAACTTCAGCTTTTACAAAAGAAACTTTGTCTTGTTTGATAACACGAGCGATATCATAGCGAACTTGATCAGCAGTTAATGTACCTGCCGCTGCTTCGTGTAACCAAGTAGATTCATAGTGGTAGTCATTCTTGTTTATAAGGATAATTTCTGCATCGTCTACGCCAAGTGATTTTTGTAGATTAACAACAGTAGCTAATCCACCATATCCTGCACCTAGAACTAGGATTGTAGGTCTCTTTTTCACGGGAATCGGTTCCACCTTTGCTTGTATGATGTGCCGTCTTGTAAAAATCACGTGATTCCTACAACCCAGCACTTTAAATTTTATATTCCTTATTAATAGTAGCCTTTTTGACCTGTTATATCAATAGCATATTAGGAATATAATCATTCATGTCGAAATATCCTGGTATTGTCTTCTTAAATTGACGAAAAAAGTGGAATTGAGCTATTTTACTGACGTTTACTTCCAATGAATCCTAGTTAAAAAAGATTCTACGAATATAAGATTTAAAATTCATAAGCGCTTCGTTAGTACTGGGACTTTGTTCCATCTTGAGAGTTTCCATCCGTAATGATATAGTTGAAAAAGTTATAACTTACCAGATAAATCAGTTTTCATTTAAGTGAAAGGAGTTACTAAATGAAGGGGTTAGTCATTGGATTGCTTTTCGCCTTAGTCTTAACCGGATGTTCAGTACCTGCTACTAGTTTAAAAGAAATAAAATCCGCTCCTACCAATGTGGAGTCGGTTATTGATAGTAATGTACCACTTCAATATATTACAACGGGTCAGACAGTTTCCTACGTCGTCTTCCATTCTTCTGGTGATGTAGTAGCGGACACAGACCTCCAAGACAATATACTGCTCATTAAATTTAATGTTGTAAACGAACAAGTTGGAGAACGCAAGCCGCATATTTACAAACTGACATCAGATTCAAAACATGACTCGCTCGATTTCCTAGTGAATGGTGAGTCACAAACGATTAGATCGTACGGTGTTGGCAATTAAATTTCCAAAAAAAGTCTCTCCGATTAGTTTCTGCAAAAACAGAACTTGTCGAAGAGACTTTTATTATCTATATCGATCAATCACAACTAGCTGGCGTTCCTGCTTTCTTGGCAGTTTTGAACGATGTCCCACATCCACATGAAGCAATGGCATTCGGATTTTCGATGGTGAACCCGCCACCCATCAAGGACTCTTTATAATCGATAACAGTACCTGCTAAAATGTCCGCATCTTCAGTAGATACAACAATGGGTACACCGTGAAGATCTAATACTTGATCGTTTGGAGCCTGTTCAGCGTCAAACCCCATACCATACGTGAGTCCACTACATCCGCCACCATTGACCGAAACACGTAAGAAAGAACCTTGTTCTCCATTATGCTCCATCATTTCTTTGACACGGTAGGCAGCTGCTTCGGATAAGTTAAGTAATTGTGTCATTGTATCCCTCCTAAGTTATCTCCATCATATCAATGATGGAAAATGCAATGCAACGAAATCCCCTTGTTCTGTTCAGGTTTGTTATAATAGAGTAGAATGCACGAAAGGATGATGCACTGTGGAAGTGACGCCATTTTACGACAAAAAAATGGTTTGCCTGAATTGTAAAGAATCCTTCACAACGACCAAAGTACGCTCTCGTTTTGCAAGGGTTGTTTCAACTGATAGTGATTTCAAACCGAACTACGCCGACAGTGACGTCAATCCGATGTTTTACAATATTGCGGTATGCCCAAGTTGTGGGTTTTCATTCACGGATGATTTTGCACCCTATTTTGCTCCGGGTACAAAAGAACAAATCGCATCTGTCATCACGGCTGGATGGCAACCACATAGTCTTGGCGGAGAACGGTCGCTTGAAGAAGCAATCTCCACTTACAAGCTAGGTTATTTAACGGCAATCGTCAAAAAAGAAAAACCACTCACCACTGCTGGGATCACGGCGCGAACCGCGTGGCTCTACAGGATCATGGAAAATAGAGCGGAAGAACAACGCTTTTTAACGTTAGCACGTAATTTATATGAAGAAGCGTATTCTGTAGCTGATCACGTAGGTACTCAGATGTCTGAACCACGTGTGCTCTATATGGTAGGCGAACTGTCTTGTCGTATTGGCGATCGAGAAAAAGCTGTACAGTATTTCTCAAAAATTATTGAAACACAAAAGACTTCGACCGAACCGCAGCTTATTGAACTGGCAAAGGAACGTTGGCAAGAAATACGACAAGAAAAATAAAACAGGAACGGACCTGTGGCCCATTCCTGCAAAGCCAATTGGCCTTTAGAAAACTTGTTCTACTTCTACAACGCCTGGTACTTCTTCAAGCAGTGCACGCTCGATACCAGCTTTCAATGTAATTGTGGAACTTGGGCACGTACCGCATGCGCCAAGAAGGCGTAGCTTAACAATTCCGTCCTCCACATCGATTAGTTCACAGTCACCGCCGTCGCGTAAGAGGAACGGACGTAATTTATTCAACACTTCTTGAACAGATTCGTTCATCGTTGCTTCTGCCATAGGTTTTAAACTCCCCTTTCCTTATAGTCATTATAAACTGGATCACGAAAAAAATCCAATAGAGAATCAGGAGGCGTTCGCTTTGAGAGCCAAACACGTTACAGTTGAAGTATACGGGGCAGAGATCATTTGTGCAAGTTGTGTGAATGCACCAACGTCAAAAGATACATATGAATGGTTGGATGCTGCCATTCAGCGAAAATATCCAAATCATCCTTTTGAGATTGTATATATTGATATTCAATCTGAAATTGAAAATGAACGGCAGCGTAATCTCGCTGAACTTGTAAAAGAAGATGAATATTTCTATCCACTCGTTCTAGTGAATGAAGAAGTGATCGGTGAGGGCTATATTCAACTCAAACCAATTTTCAAAGAGCTTGAAAAGCATGGATTCGTTGCTTCCATTTAAGTGATAATGGTGAAATTATAATTGAGAACTAAACTACTCTTAACTTGATAACGAAAAAAGCGTGTAAGACCGTCTCTCTCGGTCTCACACGCTTTTGTTTGTTCCAATTACCCGTTGTGCCACTTGTACATCCATAGTACTCCTGACTTCATTAGACGGGCAATGCGTCCAGTCACTGTGCGATCTGCTAAGTACGCAAATCCTTGTTTCTTACCTAGAGACCCCATAAAGCCTTTCAGCTTAATTTCCGGCATCTTTTCTGGCAGTGCTTCCCCGCTCCATAGGAGGCGAAGAACTGTCACGATCTGGTCTCCTTGTCCTTCCGCAAGCTGGGCGCTCGGTGCATGTGGGAGAGCAGCAATGTCCCCGACTACGAAGACATTTTCATATCCCGGAATTTGGTGATACTGATTCAACACAATTCGATTCGATTTATCTTTTTCAACATCTAGCTCGCGAACGACTTTGGTCGGTTGAATCCCTGCTGTCCATACGACTGCATCCACAGTAATTTGTTCTTCATGATTATGAAGGACATTCGATTCTACTTTAGTAATATTTGAGTTTGCAACAACATTCACGTCATTTTTTTCAAACCAACTTTGTATATAATTACTTAAGCGCTCCGGGAAGTCACGCAAGATTCGTGGACCTCTATCAAATAGTTTGATATTGAGATCTGATCGGCTTTCCCGAAGTTCACTCGCAAGCTCAATTCCACTTAGTCCAGCTCCAACAATTCCGACGGTCGCGCCGCCACTAAGATTCAGTAGCTTTTTGTATGTTTCGCGAGATTGACCAATCGTCTGGATACTGTACGTGAATTCATCAGCCCCAGGTACGTCATGGTAATTGTCTTCACAACCGAGTCCGATGACAAGTTGGTCATAATTCAGTTGTCTACCGTCTGTTAACAATACGCATTTTTCTTTTACTTCAATTCCTGCTATTTCACTTTCGATCACTTTAAGTCGCTCGTGCATCGGCAGAGCAACACGTACATCGCTGTCAGGGATAGTGCCCGAAGCGAGTGCATAGAATTCTGTTTTCAAACTATGGAATGATGTACGATCTACGAGTGTCACTTCTACGTCTGCGGGCAGATTGTTCAGCACACGCAGTAAAATCTTCATATTCCCGTAACCGGCTCCTAATAATACTAGTTTTTTCATAATAGTCTCCTTCATGTTAGAGATTTCCGTTGTTTCTTCACGTATGAGTATAACAGTTTGTGACGTTCTTCACAATAAGGCAGAGGCTTTGACGATAGAACAAAAAAAGAGTACGATCGTACAAGGTGAGGTGATAGGTGTGAACCCGATAGTTGAATTTTGCATTAGCAATCTAGCCAATGGTTCTCAAGAGACATTAGAAACGCTAGAAAGAGATCCGAATCTCGATGTTCTTGAATATGGCTGTCTGAGCTATTGCACGAAGTGTGCGGAGTCATTGTATGCGCTTGTGAATGGTGAAGTCGTTGAGGCGGATACACCAGCTGAGCTGACAGAAAAAATTTACGAGTTCATAGAGGAGAATCCTCTCTTTTAATAATAGGAAGATTGCAAAAAGGACTTGCCCCACATAGGCAAGTCCTTTTCTATTATACGTGGTAAGTTACTAGGCACAATTAGTTCAAGTATATGTAGACATTATCTTTCGTAACGCCATTCTGCTAACGTCTTAAACATATAAGTTGGCACTTCACTATGTGCAGCCACCTCTTCACGAGATGTCACACCGCCTTCAAGATGGAGAGTATCGATGCCATAGCGGATTCCGGAGAGAATATCTGTTTCGTAGTTATCACCGATCATAATCATTTCTTCTTTACGTGCACCACTTTGTTGGCGGATGAATTCGAGCATATACGATTGTGGCTTACCAATTATTGTTGGCGCGATTCCTGTTGACGCTCGGACGAGTTCAAGAAACGCTCCGTTGCCAGGCACTAATCCAATCTCATTAGGTACGGAGAGATCCCCGTTTGTTGCAATGAATTCAGCACCATTTCGAATCGCCAAACAGACGTGTGCTAATTTCTCATAAGTAATTTGACGATCAATTCCCATGATCACAACTTCCCCGCCTTGAGCAACAATATGAATGCCTTCTGCTACCAACGCTTCCCTCAATCCAGATTCACCAATCATTTGAACCGTTTTTCCAGCAAATTGCTGTGCACAATGAGTCGCACTTGCAATAGCGGTTGTCATAATGTGTGATTCCGTAGTTAAAACACCTAATTTTTGAAGCTTCTGCCGCTGCTCCGTTCGTGTACGTGAGGAATTATTTGTAATGAAATACGGCTCAATTCCCGATTCTTGCAGCGTTCGTATGAAGGCGACGGACTCAAGTATCGCTTGATTTCCTTTATAAACGGTACCATCCAAATCCAAACAGATTGTCTTATAACGATCCATGTGGAGAATCCTCTGGAAGAAATGCAGAAACAGGACCCAATTCGTTTTCTAAATACATAAGTACACAACTTGGAAACTTTTCGAGTGCTGGTATGCTTTCTGTAATGGTTTTCTCAACTTCTGTACGATCGACTTTCATAAAGTCACGAACAAGCATTTTTCGTAACTCAATCATCGCTTTAAGAGGCTGTTCCATATTACTACTAATCACTTTCTCGTCGTCCATAATATCGATGATGTCTTCATAACTTCCAGGATCTCGCATAATGAAACCATCAATCATGGTGTTTCCAACATCGATTAGCGACTCTATAAGACTTTGTGCAATACGTTCCAGCGCCAATTCCTTCAATAGACTCTCTTGCCAATTCCGTTCAGATGAAAATTGAGCAAGTAGTTCTTCCATATAAGCAAGCGTCTCACTGATTTTTTTCCGGTCAATAAAATACATACGGGTTCCTCCTAGAATATCTTTGTTATAACTTCATACAGAAACGGACGTCATAGAGAATTCTCCAAGACGTCCTACTCAATTAGGGATTATGGTGTTTGCGGACTCTCTTCTACAATAGGGATTTCCTGTATTACAGAGGGTTCCACTTGGTCTTTTTTCACTTTCCCTACTTTTTTCAAAATGAAATGAGAACATCCAAAGTTACAGTATTCATAGAGATAATCCTGTAACGTGCTGATCTTTGTTTCATAAGTCGCTTTTGCATTACGGTCTTCAAAAAAGCCTTTAAGACGGAGTTGTCCATATCCCCAATCTCCAAGAATGTAATCATATTTTAATAGGATTTCACTGTATCGACTCAGCAATGCTTCGTTATCGAATCCTTCACGAAAGTTTTCGACAATCTCAAATTCGTACTGATCCAATGTAATTAGTCCTTCTGTCATGGCGACTCAGCCTTTCACAGTCAAGGATTCAAGCAGTTCTTCGCCTTTACGCTGACGCTCTTTCGCTGCTGCGTTCACTTGCTCGTCTGCATGGTAACTTGAACGAACGAGTGGGCCAGACTGACAATGCGAAAAGCCTTTACTCATCGCAATTTCAAAGAGTTCCTTGAATTCCTTTGGCGTGTAATATTTTTGTACAGTTAAATGTTTTTTACTTGGTTGTAAGTACTGACCAATCGACATAATGTCTACTTGGTTCGCACGTAAATCATCCATTGTCTCTATTATCTCTTCCCACGTTTCCCCGACACCTAACATGATTGATGACTTAGTAGGTATCTCAGGATACATCTCTTTTGCCCGACGAAGCAACTCCAACGATCGATCATATGTCGCACGTGCACGAACTCTTGGTGTCATCCGTCTTACTGTTTCAATATTATGATTCAAAATATCCGGTTTTGCATCCATGAGACGTTTAATATTGTCGTAATCTCCACCCATATCAGAAGGAAGTACCTCAACTGTCGCAAATGGATTTTTTCTTCGGATCGCACGAATCGTTTCAGCGAATACTGCAGATCCACCATCTTTTTGGTCATCACGTGCAACTGCTGTAACGACAACGTGTTTCAAATTCATAAGTACTACCGAATCAGCGACACGTTCCGGCTCTGCCAAATCTAACTCTGTTGGCAATCCTGTTTTGACGGCACAAAAACGGCAAGCTCTTGTACATGTATCTCCGAGGATCATGAATGTTGCAGTTCGTCGCTCTCCCCAACACTCATGTATGTTTGGACAACGCGCTTCTTCACAAACTGTGTGAAGGTTTTTCTCACGCATCATCTTTTTTAAATCTGTGTAGTTTTCGTTCGTATTCAGCTTAATTTTAAGCCAATCCGGTTTACGAATATGCTCTTTTTTATTTTCCACCCCAGGTTTGCATGACACAGCTTCCATCTCCATTCCATTCCATTTAAGCGTTTACTTTTTTCCCCACTAGCAATAATGTAACATATATTCAGAAAGCGAACAACTTGATGACTAAAGGGTTACAACAAGAAAAGCGCCCCGCAAACGGACGCTTTTTTCTTTCATTATTTTGTTGATTAATGGCTACCAAGATAAGCGTTTTTCACTTCTTCACTCGCTTGTAATTCCGCTGCAGTTCCAGAAAGAATCACACGTCCCGTTTCAATCACATATCCTCGGTCTGCAATCGATAACGCAATGTGTGCATTCTGTTCGACTAATAGAATAGTTGTACCCGCTGCATTGATATCTTTCACCGTCTCAAAAATTGTTTTTACCATTAACGGAGCAAGTCCCATAGAAGGTTCATCTAATAGAAGTAACTTAGGGCGTGCCATTATCGCTCTTCCCATGGCCAGCATTTGCTGCTCCCCTCCTGAAAGGGTTCCTGCTGTTTGTTTACGACGCTCATATAGTCTCGGGAAGATGCTATAGACTTTCTTAAAATCCTTTTCAATTTCAGCTTTGTCTTTCCTCAAGTAAGCGCCAAGCTCAATATTCTCTTCAACAGACATATCCGCAAACACACGACGCCCTTCAGGTACTTGAGAAACACCCATTTTAACAATCGTTTGAGCAGGTTTACCACTAATGATTGAGTCCTGGTACGATATAGTTCCTTCTTTCGGTTTCAACAGTCCGGACAAAGTTTTCAAGAGTGTACTTTTCCCTGCTCCATTCGCACCGATCAGAGTAACGATTTCGCCCTCATTGACCTCTAGTGAAACACCTTTTAATGCATGGATGCTGCCGTAATAGACGTTCAAATCTTGGATGCTCAGCATGCTCATACAATTTCCTCCCCCAAATAGGCTTCAATTACTTTAGGATTATTACGAATCTCTTCCGGTACCCCTTCTGCTAAAAGAACACCATGATCTAGAACGTAGATCCGTTCACAAATCCCCATTACCAAGTTCATATCATGTTCAATCAGCAAAATCGTTAAATCGAATTGGTTTCGGATGAACGCAATTAGATCCATCAATTCTTTCGTTTCAAACGGGTTCATCCCGGCTGCTGGTTCATCTAACAAAAGCAAATGAGGATTCGCAGCGAGTGCACGTGCGATTTCTAAACGTCGCTGTTTTCCATAAGGTAAATTTTTAGCGGTTTCATCTTTGTATTGGTCTAGTTCAAAAATCTTTAAGAACTCCATCGCTTTCGTTTCCATTTCGTGTTCACTCTTAAAATAAGGTGGGAGTCGAAAGATCGAACTCGCCACGGAGTCATTTGCTAATGAATGATACGCTACCTTTACATTATCCAGTACAGAAAGTTCGTTGAACAGCCGGATATTTTGGAAGGTACGACTCATCCCTAAACGAGTTACTTTAAAAGGAGCGAGCCCATTGATTTTCTTCCCATCAAAAAGGATTTGTCCTTCTGTTGGAACGTAAACTCCTGTAAGTAAGTTGAAACTTGTGGTCTTCCCGGCTCCATTCGGCCCGATTAGTCCAACCAGTTCCCCCTTGTTAATTTTCATATTGAATCCAGAAACTGCTTTTAGCCCTCCGAATTGGATGCCGACGTTTTGCACATCTAACAATACCTCACTGCTCATGCTGTTTTCCCCCTTTCGGACGCATCCACAGTTTCAAGTAATCCGTGAATTCCATTTTGCCCATCAACCCTTTTGGACGGTATAGCATAACAATGATGAGCACTAAACTGTAGATGATCATACGAGTCTCTGGGAAGTCTTGAAGGAATGTCGAAACAATCGTAAGTAGGATTGTTGCAACAATTGCACCAGACAAGCTGCCTAGACCGCCTAACACAACGTATATCAAAATGTCGATTGATTTAAGAAATCCGAAGTTTGACGGTTGGATAATGTAAAAGTTATGTGCATATAACGCGCCTGCAACGCCTGCAAAAAACGAACCGATTGCAAATGCTAGGACTTTATAATACGTCGTATTAATACCCATTGCGTCTGCAGCAATTTCATTTTCTCGTATAGCGATACACGCACGACCATGTCTTGAATTGGTGAAGTTCACGATGACTAAAATCGTTACAAACAGACAGATGAACGTATACGTCCAAGTCGTTAAATGCGTAACTTGCATTCCAGCTGCTCCGCCAACATAATCGATATTCAAGAAAATGATCCGAATAATTTCAGCAAATCCGAGTGTTGCAATGGCTAAGTAATCGCCACGAAGACGCAAGCTCGGAATTCCAACGACTAGACCTGCAAGTGCTGCTGCAATTCCTGCAATTAAAATCGCTGCAAAGAATGGCAAGTCTAGTTTCATCGTCATAATCGCAGAGACATAAGCGCCGACTGCAAGGAATCCTGCGTGCCCGAGTGAAAACTGACCTGTAATACCAATTACTAAATGTAAACTGACAGCCAGCATAATGTTAATGGCCATAAAGATCAGTGTATTGGAATAGAAATTATTTAAAAATCCTCCACTTATCATAAACTGGGTAGCAGCGAAGATTGCAATTGCCAAAATGGCAAATACCCAAAACTGTTTAGACTTTTTCATCATTTCAATTCACCTACACTTTCTCTCTTATGTTTTTGCCGAAGATGCCAGAAGGTTTAAAGATTAAGATTAAAATTAAAATAATAAACGCTGCAGCATCCCGCCACAAGGAGAATCCAAGTGCGCTGACAACTGTTTCTACTACGCCTAAAACAAGTCCACCTGCAACTGCTCCTGGAATGATTCCGATACCTCCCAGTACAGCGGCAACGAATGCTTTCAAACCTGGAATAACGCCCATTAACGGGTCGATTTTCGTATAATAGATACCGAAAATGACGCCAGCGGCTCCAGCAAGTGCAGACCCGATAGCAAATGTTGCTGAAATCGTGTTGTCCACGTTGATGCCCATCAGTTTAGCGGCTTCTGCATCATACGATACAGCACGCATCGCCTTACCAATCTTTGTCTTATGTACAATGAACTGCAAAACGAGCATCAAACCGACAGATACGGATAGGATTAGAATCGCCTGTGTACTGATTTGAGCACCGAAGAAGTTAAAAGATTTGTTTGCAAACACTTGTGGGTAAGCAGCTGGTTGTGCACCTCTAAAGTAAATCACTCCATTTTGGATGAGCAAAGAAACTCCAATGGCAGTAATAAGTGCTGCAATCCGTGTTGCATTCCGTAAACGTTTGTAGGCAATCCGTTCAATAACAACACCGATTACTGCACAAGACACCATTGAAATTAAGAGTGCTGGGAAAAAGCCTAGCCCCCAACCTGCAATTGAAATATAGCCAATGAATGCACCTATCATGAACACTTCGCCATGCGCGAAGTTGATTAACTTAATAATGCCGTATACCATCGTATACCCAAGCGCAATTAGCGCATAAATACTACCTAAAGAAATACCGTTAACTAGTTGCTGAATCCACTCCATGAAGTCTCACTCCTTTTTTCCACCTGACATTCATCCAAAAAAAGAAGGCAGGGAGAGAGTTCCCCCGCCCCTCATGAAATTAAGGATTTACCTTCGTGTTGAAAACCTGCTCGCCATCCTTATATTCAAGGATCGTTGCTGATTTAATTGGGTGGTGGTTTTCATCTACTGAATATTTACCTGTTACAAGATCGAGTCCATCTGTTTTTTCAAGTGCGTCTTTGATTTTTGTAGAATCTACACTTCCTGCACGCTCGATTGCGTCTTTCAACAAGTACACTGTGTCATATCCAAGCGCGTTGAACGCATCTGGAGATTTGCCGTACTCTTCGTTGAACTTGTCATTGAACGCTTTAACCGCGCCATCAGGATCGTCAGAAGAATAGTGGTTTGTTGTATACGTATTGTTTAGAGCATCTTTTCCTGCAAGTTCTAACAATGTTGGAGAATCCCAACCGTCAGCACCCATAAGTGGAACGTCGATACCCATTTCACGTGCTTGCTTTACAATCAAGCCAACTTCTTCATAGTAACCAGGGATGAAGATGAATTCCGGCTTTGCTGATTTGATACGTGTTAATGTAGAACGGAAATCAGAGTCTTTCGCAACATAAGACTCTTCAGCGATAACTTTTCCGCCTGCTTTTTCAAAGTCCTTCTTGAAAGATGCAGCAAGACCTTTTGAATAGTCACTTGAATTATCCGAGAAGATTGCAACATTTTTAACGCCAAGGTCATTAGCTGCAAAGTTTGCTGCTACCGTCCCTTGGAAAGGATCGATGAATGATGTACGGAAGACGAATTCGTTAACTTCACCTTTGTCATTGACCGTAACTGACGGGCTCGTTCCAGATGGACTGATTAGTGGTGTCTTATTATCATTTGCAATCTGAGCTTGGGCAACGGTAGCTCCACTTGTTGCAGCTCCGATAATTGCCACAACTTTTTCTTGTGTCGTCAGTTTAATCGCTGCGTTTGTTGCTTCAGCAGCATCTGATTTATTATCGATTTTTACGAGTTTAATTTTTTTACCATCAATACCCCCATCTTCGTTGATTTCATCAACTGCTAACTGAATACCATCAGCTTCAGATGTTCCGTACGATGCTACTGCTCCTGAGAGTTCGAGGTTAACCCCGATTTTAATCTCATCACTGTCTTTAGATCCTGATGCCCCATCCTTCTCTCCTTGAGAACAGCCAGCGAGGAGACCAACGCCAAGCGTCATTGCTGCAAGTAAACTCCATGCCCGTTTAAATTTCATTTTTCTTCCCCCTTATTTAACTATTCTGAAATTTCCACAGAAAGGACAGCGTAGTTGGAGCAACGTCATCCGAACCCGTTCTTTTTCTCTCTGTATCCCTATTCTAAAACAAACTTCTAATTCAGTCTATACAAATTTTCAAAATTTTATTACTAGATTACTAATTTGCTCATTTCCCGACAGTTCTGACCTCTAGATATTGGGAACTATTGCTTATTTACTAGTACTTCATCCGAATGGAACGTAAAAAAAGGTATTCTTCACAACTATGGAAGAATACCTTTCTTTCTTTTATTCAGCTACGATTTCTACTCTTTTTTTTGAATTTCTTACGTTCCACACTGTGAATAGCGCTGCAAGAATAATAATTACGGCTACGAGTCCGATCCAAACCGATCCGGTTATCCCAAGAACAATGTACCCTGCTGTCGCAATTGCCGCTGCAATGAGTGCATACGGTAATTGCGTAGCTACGTGATCGATATGGTTACTACCTGCTCCTGTTGACGAAAGAATCGTTGTATCCGAAATTGGTGAACAGTGATCTCCGAAAACTGCGCCTGCTAATACAGCGGATAATGCAGGTAACAATAATTCCGGTGCAGCGTTGACCATGATTGAACCTGCAATCGGAAGTAAGATACCGAATGATCCCCATGATGTCCCAGTAGAAAAGGCCATTAATCCAGCTAATACAAAAAGAACAACTGGGAGGAAAGCGACTGGAATGTTAGACTTCGCAACTGCTTCAGATAAGAATAATCCTGTTTCCAAAATGTCGATCAAATGCGTGAGTGACCAAGCTAAGATAAGGATAAGAACCGCTGGCATCATGGCTTTTGTACCACTGACGAACGCTTTCCCAACAAGGCCCCACGAAGCTGTTTTGTTGACGTTGAACTGATTTGCATAAAGAACGATTGCAACGAGCGTTCCTATAATTCCACCAGCAACAAGCGACAATGGAACATCCGTATTCTCAAAGATTGCCCATAAATTCATTTCTTTGCCGTTTCTATATCCGGTAATGACCATCGTTGCAAGCGTAACGGCAACAAGTGTCACAATTGGCGCAATAAGATCTCTTACACGTCCGTGAGCGTGTTCAGGGAATTCATCTTTCAACTGTCCAGGGATCTCTTTGTTTGGATCGTATAGTTCCCCTTTTTCTTCTGCACGCTGTTCGTGCTCTTTCATTGAGAAAAAGTCGATGTTGGTCCAAGCGAAGAAGAATACCATTGCTAATGTTGCAATTACATAGAAATTCATCGGTGCCATCATGATAAATGCTGCTAGTGGCGAGTAATTGACGGTCGCTGTCGTAGCGAGAATAATCGCAAGTTGACCAATCAGGAATGCGCCCCAGCTCGATACAGGCGAAATCACACAAATTGGTGCGGACGTTGAGTCAATGAAGTACGCGAGCTTTGCACGTGAGATCTTGTGACGATCTGTAATCGGTCGCGCGATTTGACCTACCGCAAGTGCATTAAAGTAATCATCTACAAAGATTACAATTCCTAATACCATCGTTAGAAGTTTGGCACTTCGGCGAGTTCGGATGCGTGTTACCGCCCACTCTGCAAATGCACGGCTACCTCCCGATAGACTTACAAGTGCTGTAATGACACCTAACAATAAGATGAATACCATAATTAAAATATTATACGTATTCACTGCTCCATCAGCCCAAAACGAAACAATGAGAGCTTTACCTAACTGAATTGCCGACTCCACTGGTGCAAAGGAAGCGACTAGTAATGCAGCGGACAAAATTCCTGCTCCAAGCGATAGTAATACCCGCTTCGTCGTAAGTACCATAACAATGGCAATCACTGGCGGCAGGATCGATAACCAAGTTCCAATCATTCCAATCTCCTCCTTCATTGTAGTTAAGTAACCGGGGAAACAAAAAAGCCGACACCCTTTTCACTTTTTCAAGTGGACCGGGTATCGGCTATCTACATGTCGTTGTTTGATAAACATTTCGTTATCTCACTGACGATTGTAGCTCATCATGGACAAAAACTGCCCCTGACAGTGTCATTCCTCTTCGAAATGACCCCAGCCTAATGGAATTGACGGTCCATTTGACTTCGGCAATGTTTCCTTTCTCACATGGTCTACGATGTCTGTCTCGCATGTGATACTTATAAACAATGCAGCCTCTACCCTATCGATTACGTTATTACTAGTTAATCATAACAATAAACGATAGAACATGCAAGGTGACTTATGGCTTCTTTACATCCTGCAAAGGTACTTCAATATTTGCTGGACTCTGCCCACCTTTCGTATAGATTTGTGGAACGACTCCTTGGATAATTCCAATTGCAATTGGGAATTGTTGCACCACTGTACTTTCCTTCGTTGCGATTGGAATAATGATTTGGACATTGACGGTCAATTTCATATTAACTTCCATGTAGACGTTGTTGATGCCATACTCCGTTAACTTTGTATCTACGTCCGCATGGACATCACCGACAATATGAAATCGGATTGGAATTTTAGGCCCAAGATTCCCAAGGAGTGGGATATCAGCAACTTGACCAATTGGAACGAAAAAGACGACGCCACCATGCTTTTCCATTTCCGTTGTATCGAATTTTATGCCATCACTTTGCGGTAACATCTCTAGATCACCTGATTCTGCACGATCTAAATGTTGTTCCACAAGTTCATGGATTTCAGCCATGATTTGATTAATCGTTTCCGCATCCACTTTCATCGTAACGGTATCCGTACTATCGTTCGGGATATTTATAAGAATATCATTTGCATCTAAAACACTTGTCGATCGCGATTGAATAGCCTGACTGATAACATGTGCTGCAATTTTACGAGTTTGCACTTCGGCATAGTTCATGTATATCGGTTTCAATTTCATATTCAAATAAAAGAAACTTCCGAGTATCGTGATTAGAAGGGCAGGAATGATGAACTTAATCCATCTTCTTTTCCTTTTTTGTCTCTTAGGCGCTTGCATATGAAATTTCAAAAAGCGACGCCTCCCTATTCTAGATTATGAAAGGGAGGCGTCGCATATACCTTGTTATGAAGTTGTTCCGAAGAGCCGAGCACCATACGAGCCTACAATGTCTCGAATAAGCTCCGGTACATAGTAGTCAATTTTCTCGAATTTCATGTTCGGATAAAAGAATCCGAACGTAAACATGTCAAGTGTTGCTAACGTATACTCACGATCTGGTTCAGCGATGTTCTCACCAATGTAAAGGACATCATTTTTCATAGTAAGATTCGTATGGATCATCACACCCATCATAGTGCCTCTGAAACCTAGCCCTCTCACTTCAGTACGGGCCCAGTCTGGATGACAGGAAATCTCGTAATATTCCCTGAGCGCACGGCCGGTCAATGTAATTACACACGCATTGATTGGATGTGGAAGGATACGGTGCAAGTCTCGCTTAGTAACCACACCTGCTTGAAGTTGACCAAGAAAAATTCCGGCATTGAATAGTCCGCAATCCGCTTTTGTATACGCGAGTAATGCTTGACCAAACAAATCCGACAACGGACTTGCGCCAAATAAATTTTGTCCAAGGTTTTCCGGAGTCGTGAACACTGTTTCATCCAGCAACTCCGTGCCCCCTGTAATCATCTGATATACTTGTTTACTCAATACTGGGTCCGCTGGAAGCTCTTCTGTTGGAATGACAGATGCCGTCTTGTCAATCACATGGCTATTCTCAAAAGTGATGGTGACATGCCCGACATATTGCCCGAACTTACCTGTCGCAGCTAATAACGTATTTTCGACTTGCTCTCCGTGAATGAACAAATGATGGGTATGCGCACCTAATATCACGTTGATGTCCGATGACTCTGTCGCTAAAAGCCGGTCCTCATTGACACCTAGGTGAGAAAGACAAACAATACAGTCCACTGTTTCTTTCAACTTGGATGCTAGATTTACGAGTACATTTCGCGGCTCGATAATCGACCAGTCTAACTTGCTGTAAAATAGATCATACACAGCAGTGGCACCAATAACAGCTAGTTTCAATCCTTCATTAGTTGTGTATATTTGATAAGGAACAGCCCAGTCTAGCGTACTGCCGTCTACGTATGTTAAATTGGCAACGATGACGTCAAACTGCGCATCCTTATACAATTGTGCAAGTGCATTGTGAGACAGCGTGATGCCTTCATTATTTCCAATCGTCACGGCATCATAGTGCGCCTGATTCAGTAGCTCGACATTTCCTTTGCCTTCTGTTGCTTCTGTAAACGGATGCGACCGGTCAACGAAATCCCCGAGATCGAACACATAACAGGTCTCACCCGCCTGTTCATGGAGTTTGCGTTGGTCCAGTAGATATCCGCTAATTTCTGGCCAATTGTCAAAATGACTATGAATGTCGTTTGTATGATAAATATGAATGGTTTCTGTTTTTCCTGCTATCATAGTCATCCCCAAATCCCATCAATTACTGAATTAATTCCGAATAGCAGTAGCAACACTCGTAAAACGACGACGAGCGTTTCCGAGCTCATTTTCTTATTCAACATCGATCCGAGAGTACCCCCGATATATGCACCTGGGATGACTGCGAGTGAGTAGAGCCATGGAACGTGTCCGAGATAGATATGCGTCCCTGAGTTGATGATAGCTGACAAAAACACCATGAGCATGGACGTCCCCACTGCCACGTGTGGTGGAAATAAGAATAATAACAACATTGCAGGTACGATCATCGCGCCGCCACCTATGCCGAATAGACCTGACATTAAGCCAATCACAAATGTCAGAAGAAGAGCGAACCAGATCGGATAGCCGTACACATGGGTCTCACCTTGCTGATCAGTGAATGCTATTTCTTTCCCGTGATCCACAAACCAATTGATTGGCTTTAAATACTTTTTAACGAGCAATAGACCCGCTAAAAAGATGAGTAGAATGCCAAAGTATAAGTTGAAAGATCCTAAATCGAGGTTCTTGTTAAAAAAAGCACCTAAAATCGTTCCCGGGACACTCCCCGCGAAAAAGATGAATCCACTTCGATAATCCACTGTTTTCGCTTTCATATGGAAAAGTGTCGATGACAAGCCGTTGAATACCATCATGATGACGGACATCCCTACGACTGTCTGCGGTGTCACGTGCGGAATCCATCCTAAATCGATTCCGACTAATAGTGTAATAGGAACAAAAATAGTCCCCCCGCCCAGTCCAACAAGTGAACCGACGACTCCTGAAAGCATGCCAATCACGATCAGTAAAACATATTCCATCGTTATTCCCCCTCAAAGATGTCGAGCTGTTTAGGAGCCAGGTCATCAAAAGAGAGTTGAAGCATTTTTTGAAACCGCTTGGCGTTCTCTGCAGCATGCCCACCTGAATTATTATTAAAAATAACCGCTACATATTCAGCTTGCTGCGCAACTCTCTCCACAGCTGATTGAATCCCTGCCAACTCGGCATTTGTATAGTCATATAAGTACCTGATTTTCCTCCATGCTTCACGGCTACCGCCTGGGTTACGCCACCCCGTAATGTTTCTTCCGTGAAGGCGGATTACCGCTTTGTCGCTTCTTGTAACGCTCGGAACGAAAGGTACACTTCCTGTACCTACTTGCGGTTCATCGGCAATGACATGAATTAACTGATTTTCTTTCAGGAAACGCAAGGTCTTTTCACGGAGCTCATCTGCATACCATGACTGATGGCGAAACTCGATTCCAATATCGAATCCTTCTAATTGCTTACTTATGTATCTTATTTCATCCACGTTCTCTTTGACACAATCGAACCATGGCGGGAATTGCACTAAAATCAGAGTTAGCTTGCCAGCTTCTTGTAACGGGCCCATCGATAACCGAAAGAGCTCAAACATTTCTTCTTTCGATTCGTACGGCAATTCACCACGTAAATGCCCTGTCATCCCTTGATATGCTTTGACGATGAACCCGAAGTGAGCAGGCGTCTCCTGTATCCATTTTCGGATATTGCGCTCAGGTTGTATCGCATAGAACGTTGCATCAAGTTCTACAACTGGAAAATGAGCACTATAGTCCATCAGTTTTTGTTTTGCTGTCGATGAGGGCGCATATACATCCGGATGATCCCCCCAACCAGTTAATCCGATTTCAATCATATATAGCCCTCCATTTCATGTACCCATTTGTTACCCTCATCATAGCATATGTAACCCCTTTTTTCGGTCTTTGGCGCTGTTTTTCGACACAAAAAAACCCTTGCAATTATGCAAAGGTATCAAGATTATTCTTTAATATAGACAGTCCACCCCGTCAAATTCCTTAACTGCTTTGCTGCTTTTTCAGCGTGCTCCTTCGTTGGGAAAGTGCCCGTTAGTAAACGAAAAGTGGATCCAGTATGAAGGGGTGAAGTTGTACTGGATTTCTTTTGCAGATGATAGTAGTCTACAACCGCATCTGCTATCGCTTCACCTTGTGCTTTCAATAGCAAAGGATTTCTAAGTGCACGGATATCCGTTCGTGAATCCATGAATCCTCCCTCGATCAGCACAGAGGGCATCCTTGTCTCGCGCAGGACATGCAAGTTCTTCTTTTTTACCCCACGATCGCGAAGCTGCATGGCTTGTACGATGCGTGGTTGGATTCGTCGTGCCAGTTCCACTGATTGGGGATTTGCTTTGTCACTATCAAAAGTGAATGTCTCTACGCCTCCCCAGTCTCCCCAGACACCGGTATGTGCATTGTGATGGAAAGATAGATAGAGATCTGCATTCCATGCGTTTGCTCGATCTGTACGCTGTTTTAACGGATCATCTGTCTTACCAGTGGAGTCATCGACTCTTAATAGTTGAACTGTCTTTACCGTGAACAATTTTGCTTGAACGGCAAGTAATACTGCATTGTTAAATACCCATTCCTTCTCACCGTCAGGGGTTTGTTTCCCTGGAGTCAGTAAACCGTGTCCTGCATCTAATACAATTTTCATATACTTGTCTCCTCTTTACACTTGTCTACATCTTCAATTTCTAGATAGATCGTTCGCATCACAAAGGATACAGGAAACAAAAAAAGCCTCATCCACTTGAGCAAACAAGTGAATGAGGCGATCTATTAATTAACCGATAGAACCTTCCATCTCGAATTTAATGAGACGGTTCATTTCTACGGCATATTCCATTGGAAGTTCTTTTGTGAATGGCTCGATGAAGCCCATAACGATCATCTCAGTAGCTTCTTGTTCTGAAATACCACGGCTCATTAAATAGAAGAGCTGTTCTTCAGAGACTTTAGAAACTTTTGCTTCGTGTTCAAGCGAAATGTTGTCGTTCAAGATTTCGTTGTATGGAATAGTATCAGATGTTGATTTGTCATCCATAATCAGCGTATCACATTCGATATTTGCGCGAGCACCATCCGCTTTACGTCCGAAGTGAACGATTCCGCGGTACGTTACTTTACCACCGTGTTGTGAAATGGATTTCGAAACAATCGTAGAAGACGTATTTGGAGCTAAGTGCATCATTTTCGCACCAGCATCTTGGTGTTGTCCTTTACCTGCGATTGCAATCGACAATGTCATACCACGAGCGCCTTCACCTTTAAGGATGACAGCAGGATATTTCATCGTCAATTTCGAACCAATGTTGCCATCAATCCATTCCATCGTTGCGTTCGCGTCACAAACAGCACGCTTCGTAACGAGGTTGTACACGTTGTTTGCCCAGTTCTGGATCGTTGTGTAACGGCAGTATGCGTCTTTTTTGATGATGATTTCAACAACAGCACTATGCAGTGAGTTTGTTGTGTAGACAGGAGCTGTACAGCCTTCTACGTAGTGAACGCTTGCGCCTTCGTCTACGATGATGAGCGTACGCTCAAATTGTCCCATGTTCTCAGAGTTTATGCGGAAATACGCTTGGAGCGGAGTTTCCACTTTAACACCTGGTGGTACGTAGATGAATGATCCACCTGACCAAACTGCAGAGTTTAGAGCTGAGAACTTATTGTCAGAGTTCGGAATAATTGTTCCAAAGTGCTTCTTGAACAACTCTTCGTTTTCACGAAGTGCTGAATCAGTATCTTTAAAGACAATTCCCATGTCTGTTAGTTCTTGTTTCATATTGTGGTAAACCACTTCAGATTCATACTGTGCAGAAACACCCGCAAGGTATTTTTGTTCAGCTTCAGGAATTCCTAGTTTGTCAAACGTACGTTTGATTTCTTCAGGAACTTCATCCCATGAAGTTTCTGTTGCTTCAGATGGTTTAACGTAATACGTAATCTCGTCAAAGTTCAATGAGTTCAAGTCGCCGCCCCATTGTGGCATCGGCATTTTGTAGAACAGCTCTAATGACTTCAAACGGTAGTTAAGCATCCATTCTGGTTCGTTTTTCATACCAGAGATTTCTTCAACAATCTCTCTTGTCAAACCACGTGCAGAACGGAATACGGATACGTCTTTGTCATGGAAACCATATTTGTAATCGCCAATTTCAGGCATCTTTTTAGCCATTTGCTATTCCTCCTTAGTTTAAATTATTCGGAATCGCTTGCAATCCCTTTTTCCATTGCTTTCCATGGCAGAGTTGCACATTTAATGCGTGCAGGGAATTTAGCAACCCCTGTCAACGCTTCAATATCTCCGAAGTCTACAGATTCGTCGACCTCTTTACCAAGCATCATATCTGAAAAGGCGTGTGCTGCAACTACAGCGTCCTCTTTGTTCTTGCCTTTAATAAGTTGCGTCATCATAGAAGCGGATGCCATTGAAATTGAGCATCCTTCTCCTTCAAACTTGGCATCTTTTACGATGTCATCTTCTACTTGAAGAGTTAAATGAATAACATCTCCACAAGTTGGGTTGTTCATGTCGATCGTGACGTTTCCACTTTCGAGAACTCCCTTATTTCGTGGTGTTTTATAATGATCCATAATGACCGAGCGATACAATTGATCGAGTTTCTCGTTTTTCATTATTGAAAATACTCCTTTGCCATGCGGAGCCCTTCTACAAGGCGATCCACATCTTGTTTCGTATTATAGAGATAGAAGCTAGCGCGTGCAGTTGCAGAGACTTCCAACCACTTCATGAGCGGTTGACAGCAATGATGTCCAGCACGTACAGCGATTCCATTCATATCCAAGACTGTTGCTAAATCGTGTGGATGAACGCCTTCAAGGTTGAAGGTGACAATTCCGGCACGCTGACTAGAGTCAAGAGGTCCGTAAATTTCAAGACCTTCTATCGTGTTCATCTGTTCCATTGCATACGCAACAAGTTCGTGTTCGTGTTGTTCGATCTTGTCCAAACCGATGGATTCGATATAATCGATCGCTGCCGCCATACCAATAGCGCCTGCAATAATAGGTGTGCCACCTTCAAATTTCCAAGGTAGCTCTTTCCATGTAGAATCGTAAAGGCCTACGAAGTCGATCATTTCACCACCGAATTCAACCGGTTCCATTTCGTTAAGCAACGCTTTTTTTCCGTAAAGAGCACCAATACCTGTAGGACCACACAATTTATGTCCAGAGAATGCTAGGAAGTCACAGTCTAAGTCTTGAACATCTAGCTTTAGATGCGGAGCTGCCTGAGCAGCATCCACTACCATGATCGCATTGTGTGCATGAGCAATTTCTGTAATTCCTTTAATTGGATTCATCGTTCCTAATACGTTTGAAACGTACATAATGGAAACGATTTTTGTGCGATCTGTCATCGCTTCACTCACTCTCTCAAGAGAGAGCGTACCGTCTTCTTCAAGATCGATATATTTTAAGACAGCGCCAGTCGCTTTCGCAAGTTGCTGCCAAGGAATGATGTTGGAATGATGCTCCATATACGTAATGAGAATTTCATCGCCTTCACCGACGTTAGCACGTCCATAACTTTGAGCAACTAGATTCAAAGCTGTAGTTGTACCACGAGTGAAAACAATTTCTTCAGTTGAAGTGGCATTCAAGAACTTACGAACGGTTTCGCGTGCTCCTTCATACCCTTCAGTTGCTCTGTTTCCGAGTGTATGCACACCACGGTGAACGTTAGCATTATCATTTTTATAATAGTGTTCCATCGCCTCGATTACTTGAAGGGGCTTCTGTGAAGTCGCCGCACTATCAAGGTATACGAGAGGGAAACCGTTTATTTCTTGGTCGAGTATTGGAAAATCGTTGCGAATGTCTTTGTTCAGCATTAGCGCACTTTCCTTTCAATGACCTCCGTCAACTGTTTCTTGACTCCTTCGATTGGCAATTTGCTTACAACTGGCTCAAGGAAACCGTGAATGACAAGGCGTTCTGCTTCCTGTTTAGAAATACCGCGGCTCATTAAGTAGAACAACTGTAGTGGATCTACGCGGCCTACTGAAGCGGCATGTCCCGCAGTTACATCGTCTTCATCAATTAGCAAGATTGGGTTGGCATCGCCACGAGCTTTTTCACTAAGCATAAGTACTCTAGACTCTTGCTCCGCGTTCGCACGTGTTGCGCCTTTTTCAATTTTACCAATACCGTTGAAGATTGTAGATGCTGCGTCTTTCATAACACCGTGCTTCAATATGTGACCTTCTGTATCAAGTCCCCAATGGACAATTTCAGAAGTGAAGTTCTGTTTTTGTGTGCCACGACCAACAACGACTGATTTCATGTCACAACGTGAGCCGTTTCCAATTAAGTGAGTCAAGTTGTCTGAAATCGTATCGCTGTCATTCATCAAACCGAGTGCCCAATCGATGCGGCTATCACGGCCTGCAATACCACGACGGTTTACGTATGTTGTAAAACCTTCAGCAAGTACATCTACTGCGCCATAAGTAACGACAGCATTATCGCCTGTGAAAACTTCTGAAACGATATTCGCAAGTCCTTCAGCGTGAGGAACTGTAGATAAATAGTTCTCTACATATGTGACTGCACTGTTCGCTTCAGCAACCACGATTACGTGATTGAAGAGAGAGGCTTGTGCATTGTCATGTAAGAACAATACTTGAATTGGTTGCTTTACTTCAACATTTTTTGGCACGTATACGAATACGCCGCCATTCACGAGAGCAGCATGGAATGCAGTGAGACGATGCTCATCCACTTTCACGCCATCCGTCATGAAGTATTTCTTTACGAGATCACTATGCTCACGAGTTGCCGTGAAGATATCTGTCAAAATAACGCCTTGCTCTTTTAAGTCGTCGGATAACGACAAGTATGCAGGTGTGTTGTTATGTTGAACATAGATATTCTTCTGGTTTTCTGCGTCTACAAGTGATTTCGCATCGTCTGGAAGTTCGCTTAAGTTTTCATATACAGTGCTTTCAACTGCATGTACAGGAAACTCCGTGAAGTTCCATTTATCAATCTTCGTTTTATCTGGTTTCGGCATTGGAAGTGCGTCTACTTTGTTGAGTGCTTCCAAGCGGAGATCAGTCAACCAGCTCGCTTCTCCCGTAGTAGCGGAATAAGAGCGGACGTCTTCTCCGGTCAATGCCAATTTAGTTTCAACCGTCATGTTCAATCGCCCTCCCTCTTACGCTTCTTGTTCAACCGTCTCTTCTTCGATCCCTAGTTCTTCTTTAATCCAGTCGTATCCTTGTTCTTCAAGTTTACGAGCTAGTTCTGCTCCACCTGATTTCACAACGCGACCTTGCATCATTACGTGAACGTGATCTGGTGTGATGTAGTTCAGTAGACGCTGGTAGTGAGTGATGATTAGGCAACCGAAGTCTTCGCCGCGCATTTCGTTAATGCCTGTTGAAACGATACGTAATGCATCAATATCAAGACCGGAGTCGATTTCATCTAAAATAGCGAATTTCGGTTTCAACATCATTAATTGAAGGATTTCGTTACGCTTTTTCTCTCCGCCTGAGAATCCTTCGTTTAAGTAGCGAGTTGCCATATCTTCGTCCATTTCAAGAACTTCCATTTTGCTGTCGAGTTCACGGATGAACTTCATCAAAGAAATTTCGTCGCCTTCTTCACGTCGTGCGTTAACGCCTGAACGCAAGAAGTCAGCGTTTGTAACGCCTGTAATTTCACTTGGATACTGCATTCCTAGGAACAAACCAGCTTTCGCGCGTTCGTCCACTTCCATTTCGAGAACTTCTTCTCCATCAAGAAGAACAGATCCTGATGTTACTTCATATTTGGGATGACCCATGATTGCAGACGCGAGCGTAGATTTACCTGTTCCGTTCGGCCCCATAATTGCATGGATTTCATTTGTGTTGATTGTTAAATTGACACCTTTAAGTATTTCTTTGTCTTCGATTGAAACATGAAGATCTTTGATTTCCAAAGTAGCCATTCCAATACCTCCAGTATGCTTAAGATGAGTTTTTCTCATCTTCTATTTATCATCATTCTAATCTTATCCTATATACGTAGTACATGCAAATCATTAAGAATGATTATAAATTATATATGAATGCTCCTGTTTTCCAGTATTTGCTCGCTATTTCATTTTCATTTGAGATTTCTTGAATGAGAATTTATCACTACCTGTTCACATCCTTCTTTGATGATTAAGTGTCTTGGGAATAAGGTTTCTCAACGGTTGGAAATAAGAAAACAGCGCATCTCTCCTCTACTAATTTAGAAGTGAGATGCGCTGTTAGTTAGTTAGATTGTTTAGCAGATGTACCGTCTTTTGAGAAGCTATCGACAACAATTGCGAGAGCTCCATCGCCTGTTACGTTTGTAGCTGTACCGAAGCTATCTTGCGCCATATATAATGCAATCATAAGCGCAACCATAGACTCGTCAAATCCTAGCATCGTAGAAAGAAGTCCTGTTGCCGCAACAACAGCTCCCCCTGGTACACCAGGCGCTGCAATCATTGTGATGCCTAGCATGAAGATGAAGCCAAGGTATGCTGTGAAGCTGATTGGCATTCCGTTCATCAGCATAACTCCAATTGAACAGGAAACGAGTGTAATCGTACTTCCTGACAAGTGGATTGTTGCGAACAATGGAATCGTGAAGTCAGTTACACGGGCAGATGCCCCTGTTTGCTTTGCTTGACGAAGTGTTACTGGAATAGTTGCCGCTGAAGATTGTGTACCAATGGCGGTGAAATAAGCAGGTGCCATAATTTTCATCAAACGGAACGGATTACGTTTAGAAACCGTACCTGCAACTGTGTACTGCAATGTCAGCATAATCAGGTGAAGAATGATGATCATGACGAATACGAAGATGAAGATTGAAAGTACTTTGGCAACTTCACCGGTATACGTCATATTCAAGAAAATCCCGAAAATATGTATTGGCAAGAGCGGTATGATAATAACTGTAATTACCTTTTCGATAATCGTATTAAGTTCATCAAACATGTGAAGCATTGTTTTGCTACCGATGGCAGCCATTCCAATCCCTAGAACGAATGCGAGTAGTAATGCAGTCATCACACCCATTAGAGGTGTCATTTCTAGTACAAAGAAAGATTTCGCTGCTTCTGTTGCAGTTTCGATGGATGTATTTCCTAACCCACTAATGTAGCTAGGTAGTATATTCGTTGCTGCAAAGTATGCAAGAAGCCCTGCAATAATTGTAGATGCGTAGGCGAATAGAGTCGCAAGTCCAAGTAACTTTCCTGAACCTTTACCAAGCTTCGCTATTCCCGGTGCGATGAATGCCAAAATAATGAGTGGCACGATAAAGTTTAGGAATCCACCAAACAGCATATTAAATGTTGCGAAGAAACGAGTGAAGTTCTTTGCAAACCCTTCTCCAATCATCGGTGTCAAATAGCCAAGCCCCACTGCGAGACCGATAGCTATGACGATCCTCCAAATAAGTCCTATTTTAAATTTCACGTTCAAAACCCCTTTCGTGCGTTGATATAGTAAAACTCTTTCCATCATACATGAAAACGCTTTAAATTATTAGCCCTAATTTTTATCCAAAAAACCCCTCATCTTCGTAGAGTGTACAAAGTGAGGGGGTTTCTTCTATTATTTAGTTACAGGAACGACTGAACCTTTCCACTTATCAAGGATGAAATCTTGAATCTCTTTCGATGTCAAGACTTCAACTAGCGCTTTAATACCTGGTTTGTCTTCGTCACCTGTATTCACTGCGATGATGTTTACATATGGCGACTCTGATTCTTCAAGTGCGATTGAATCTTCCATTGGGTTAATGCCTGCGTCGATTGCATAGTTCGAGTTGATGAGAACTGCGTCGCCTTCTTCACTGTTAAACATTTGTGGAAGAAGTGCTGCTTCGTAGTTTGCATCGAATTGAATGTCTTTCGGGTTATCCACAATGTCTTTCACTTCAGCTTTTGTTTTATCCACACCGTCTTTAAGCTTGATGAGGCCTTGTGCTTCAAGCATTGCAAGGACACGACCATGGTCCGCAACAGAGTTACTAATTAGGATTGTTGCACCTTTTGGAAGTTCGTCGAGTGATTTGTATTTCTTAGAATAGACACCGATTGGCTCGATATGAATACTTCCAGCGTTTGTGAAGTCATACCCGTGGTCGGCAATTTGTGTTTCCATGTACGGGATGTGTTGGAAGTAGTTTGCGTCTAGGTCACCAGAATCCAAGTCTTTGTTAGGAAGTACGTAGTCTTGGTAAGCTTCAATTTTCAAATCGAATCCTTTTTCTTTCAACAACGGCTTCGCTTCTTCAAGGATTTCTGCGTGAGGGACGTTGGATGCGCCTACTGTGAGGACTTCGAGGTCTCCTTTAGAGCCACTCGAGTTTTCTTTTTTGTCGTCTTTTGCTCCACATGCTGCTAGTGCCAGTACAAGTACTGCTAGTAATATTCCAGTTAAGAACTTTTTCATCCATTCCACTTCCCTTTTCTGTTTTTTGGCTTTGATGATAAATAGTGTTGATTTCCGTTGCAGGCGGACGTTTTCTGCGGGGTCTTCGCTCTTGGCTTTTCCCGCAGGAGTCGCCGCCTTCCACTCCAATCAACGTGATATCTAACAATCAGACTATTTTCTTCAAAACAATTTATATAGTAGACAGGCATACCTGTTTTTCCCTAGGTTAACGTTTGTCGAGCTTTTTGACGGCGAAATCTCCGGCGAATTGTAAGATGAAGACCACGATTAGGATTAGAATCGTAGAGACGAGTGTAACGTCTACTCGGCTTCGTTGGAACCCGTCCAAGAAGGCGAGCGTTCCGAGTCCCCCCGCACCGATTATTCCGGCCATCGCTGTGTAGCCAACGAGTGCGATCGCTGTTACTGTAATTCCTGAGAGTAAGGCTGGCATCGACTCTGGCAATAAAACTTTGAAAATGATCGTTGAAGTTTTTGCGCCCATGGAACGTGCGGCTTCTAGAACACCTTTGTCAATTTCCTGTAGTGCGATCAGCACCATTCTTGCATAGAACGGAGCCGCTCCTATGATCAGTGCGGGCATCGCTGCTTCCGGTCCTCGTATCGTTCCGATTAAAAACTTAGTAAACGGAATAAGAAGGATGATCAATATAATGAAGGGAATTGATCTAAATATGTTAACGATCGAACCTGTGAGCAAGTTTACTAGCTTGTTTGCCCAAATATGTCCTGGACCTGTGAGGAATAATAGAATTCCGAGTGCCAGTCCGATGATGAAGGTAAATACGGTGGAAACAGCTGTCATATAAAGTGTTTCAACTGTAGCGTCCCACATCTTTGCCCAGTCTACATTCGGAAAATAAGTTTCAATCATTTCTCAAATACCTCCGTCTGGACACCTTGTTCGTGTAAATATTGAATGGCGTTCGTAATCGCCTGGGGCTCACCGGTTAGTTGTAAAATTAATGTCCCGTATGCACCGCCACGCGTCTGTGAAATATTACCTTGTAAGATGCTAACATCTACAGGGTATTCGCGGATTAGACTAGCTAGCACAGGCTGCTCTGTTCGTTCTCCAACAAACGCTAGCTTGACGAGTGTTCCGTCCGGATAGTCCTGACGCATGAGTGTCATCACTTTCTTGGCATCTTCTGGCTCTGTTACTTGGGATACAAATCGTTTTGTAATTAGTTCTTTCGGAGATTGGAACAGTTGAAGGACATCTCCTGTTTCCACTACGCGTCCTGCTTCCATGACTGCAACTTCATGGCAGATTTTACGGATAACATGCATTTCGTGTGTGATGAGGACAATCGTAAGTCCAAGTCGTTCGTTTATACTTGTCAACAAGTCTAGTATCGCATCCGTTGTTTCAGGATCGAGCGCAGATGTTGCTTCGTCACACAAGAGCACTTCAGGATCGTTTGCAAGTGCTCGGGCAATTCCGACACGCTGCTTCTGTCCACCAGACAACTGGGATGGATACGCATTTTCACGACCCGATAACCCAACTAGTTCGATCAATTCCTTTGCTTTCCTATCTCTATCTGCTTTTTTAACCCCTGCAATTTCTAGCGGGAATGTGATGTTCTCTTTTACAGTACGCGACCAGAGTAAGTTGAAATGTTGAAAAATCATGCTGATCTTTTGGCGTGCCTCTCGAAGTTCTTTTCCACCGATGGATGAAATCTTTCGTCCATTCACTTCGACGGATCCTTCGGTTGGCTGTTCCAATCCGTTTAGCAAACGGATCAGCGTACTCTTTCCTGCACCACTATAGCCGATAATGCCGTATATTTTGCCTTCTTCAATCGTAAGATTTACTCCGTCAACTGCAGTAATTGCAGCGTTCGAGGTCCCAAATCGCTTATTTACATTTGATAATTGAATCATTCGACACCCACCTCACTGCCATCATTATGTACATGAATCTTCACAATTAAAAATAAAAAAGCCCTCCTGCAGATTCGCAGAAAGGCGTACGCTAAAATTCGTTGCGTTCACTCGATCTCTCATCTTTCAAAGCTTGCGCTTTGTGTGACTTGGCACCATTTCAAGTAAATTGACGGTTGCCGGGCTTCACAGGGTACTCCCCTCCACCTCTCTGTATAAGAGTCAGTTATTCAATTGGTTGCTTTTAGTTATACCATAGGGGTTTGCTACTGTCAACTAAGCTTTTGGAGAATATTTTGAACGGATTGAAACGCATACACTTTCTCATCTGCATGTCCGTTTCGCTTAATGAGCAGGCATGGAACACTTTCAATCTGATATTCTGTCGCAAGTTCTTCGACATAGTTTAGATTTGCTTTTCCAACAGGCACAGTTGGTTTCAACTCTGTGACAACGTTTAATATTTTACTTGCCACTGCACACGTTCCGCATAATGGTGTGTACAAATAGAATGCTGCAAGCTCTTCACGATCAGCCACTTCTTTCCACTCACTATATGTCCATTCATTCATAAATATCACCTTCACTCTATTTCAAAAGAAAATACAAAAGACGCCATATGACCGGCGTCTTTTAGTTTTATTCTCCGACAGTCATTTTGTCGTAGTCTTCAGGAGACATAAGCTCATCGAGTTCAGCTGGCTTCGTTGCTTCCACAACTACCATCCAAGCACCCTCGTAAGGAGATTCGTTAACTAGCTCAGGGCTGTCCTCTAAATCTTCGTTCACTTCAACAACTTTACCGCTGATAGGTGCATAAAGTTCAGAAACAGTCTTAACAGACTCAACGCTACCAAATGGCTCGTCTGATTTCAATTCGTCGCCAACAGATGGCAATTCAACGAACACGATATCACCAAGCTCAGATTGTGCAAAGTGTGTAATTCCGATGCGGTATTTACCGTCTTCTTCCTTTACCCATTCGTGCTCTTCAGAATACTTCAAACCTTGTGGTGTGCTCATTCTTTACCCCTCCAACAATTAATTTATATGTCTGATTCTATTTTGCCACAGCTACCTTTGAAAGACAAGAAATGAACTTAAGCCTGCCACGTTTCCGCGAACGTCTCTTCATTGAATCCAACCGTTGTCAATTCTCCATCTGTAACAAGCGGACGCTTAATAAGCATACCTTCAGATGCGAGCAATTCGATTTGATCATCCTCACTCATCGTAGCGAGCTTGTCTTTTAATTCTAGTTCACGATATTTCATGCCACTCGTGTTGAAGAACTTCTTCAATGGTAAACTAGAACTTTTGAGCATTTCTCTCAATGCTTGTTCACTCGGTGGCTGTTCCGCGATATTAGATGCTTCATACGGAATGTTGTTTTCTTTCAGCCACTTTTCAGCCTTTTTACACGTTGTACATGTTGGATAGCCATAGTAGTGCAGTCCCAATTCAGTCACCCCCGTTAGTTCTATTTTAACACAAAAACATCCAGACTACAGAATTGCAGTCTGGATGGGAATGTACTAGATTTATAAATTAAACAACATACTTTGCAGCATCGATTAGCTTCACAGATGCTTCACGCTTTTTAGCGATAACGTTGTAAGGATTTGAGCGAGTCAATTTACGCAATGCAGAAATCATCATGCGCTGGTTGTCTCCGTCCACTGCAGCGTAAAGTGTTTCTTTTGCATCGCGCTCAATTGCTGCGAATGCTTCTTGACAGAAGATCTCTGTGTACAAGATTTTTTGTTGCTCTTTTTCCGCACCGTTTTTAGCAACTGCTTTTTCAGTACGAAGAAGTGCCGATTCCATTGCAAAGATGTTATTCGCAATATCTGCAATGTTTACAAGAACTTCTTGTTCTTGCTCAAGCTTAGTACCATAACGTTGTGCCGCTAGTCCTGCAGCAAGCAAACCAATTTTCTTCGCGTTCTTCACAAGAACTTTTTCTTGATCAAGTGGCGCGTCGCCAATTTCTTCCGGCATCATCATAAGTAACTCTTCTTGAAGTGCTTGAGCTTGTTGCAACAATGGCAACTCGCCTTTCAATGCTTTCTTCATGAATGTACCTGGAACGATCATACGGTTAATTTCGTTTGTACCTTCGAAGATACGGTTGATACGTGAATCGCGGTATGCGCGTTCCACTTCGTATTCAGCCATGAAGCCATATCCACCGTGTAATTGAACTGCTTCGTCAACGATGTAGTCCAATGTCTCAGATCCAACAACTTTGTTGATAGAACATTCAATAGCATACTCAGCAATCGCTGCTGCAATCGCTTTTCCGTCTTTTTGCTGTTCAGCTGTCATCTGGCTCTGACGCTGCTCGAAGTAACCAACTGTACGATAAATCAAGCTTTCTGTTGCATACAATTGAGATGCCATCGTAGCAATTTTTTCTTTCGTCAAGTTGAACGATGAAATCGGTGTATTGAACTGCTTACGCTCATTTGAGTATGAGATTGCAAGTTCAAGAGCACGCTTCGATCCACCCACGGTACCCACTCCAAGCTTGTAGCGACCGATATTTAAGATGTTAAATGCGATAATGTGACCGCGACCAACTTCTCCAAGCAAGTTCTCTACAGGTACTTCAGCGTCGGACAAAATTAGTGTGCGTGTAGATGAAGACTTAATGCCCATTTTTTTCTCTTCTGCTCCAACAGATACACCTGGGTATTCGCGTTCTACGATGAATGCAGAGAATTTGTCGCCATCGATTTTTGCATAAACAACAAATACATCAGCAAATCCAGCGTTCGTGATCCACTGCTTTTCACCATTCAATACGTAGTGAGTTCCCGCAGCGTTCATTTTAGCAGTCGTTTTCGCTCCAAGAGCATCTGAACCTGATCCTGGCTCAGTTAGTGCATAAGCAGAGATTTTGTCACCTGCTACAGAGTTCGGCAAGTACTTTTTCTTTTGCTCTTCGTTACCGAATAAGACGATTGGGAGTGTACCGATTCCTACGTGTGCACCGTGAGTGATAGAGAATCCACCTGCTACTGCAAGTCTCTCAGAAATCAATGCCGATGAAATTTTATCCAACCCTAGACCACCATATTCTTCAGGAACGTCTGCACCTAGAAGACCGAGGTCACCAGCAGATTTCAGAAGACGTACGGAGTGCTCGAACTCGTGGTTTTCCAAATTATCCACAACTGGAAGTACTTCGTTTTTCACGTAGTCTTCAGTTGTCTTCGCGATCATCTTCTGCTCGTCAGAAAAGTCTTCTGGCGTGAACACTCGGTCTGGTGTAATGTCTTCCGTTAAAAACGCTCCGCCTTTAATAAGCTCATTTGTCTTTGTTTCAGTCATATCTAGTTCCTCCTCTAGGTTACGTTCTTATCTATGTGAAACATTTACTTACAGTAATTCAAAGACGCCGGCTGCTCCCATTCCGCCACCGATACACATTGTAACGACACCGAATTGCTTACCTTGACGCTTCAGTTCACTCATCATACGTACAGTTAAAATCGTACCGGTAGCACCGAGTGGGTGACCGAGAGCGATTGCGCCCCCGTTAACGTTCACTTTGCTAGCGTCTAGCTTAAGTTCTCGAATGACTTGAAGTGATTGTGATGCGAATGCTTCGTTTAGTTCCCATACGTCAATATCTTCAATCGAGAGTCCAGCAAGCTTCAATGCTTTTGGAATTGCAGCGATTGGACCGATTCCCATGATTTCAGGTGGAACGCCCGCTACTGCAAACGAACGGAACTTAGCGATTGGTGTAAGTCCCTCCGCCACAGCTTTTTCACGATCCATGACGAGTACAGATGCTGCTCCGTCAGACGTTTGTGATGCGTTACCTGCTGTAACCGTACCTGTAACAGAGAATGCAGGACGCAATTTCGCTAGGATTTCTGTAGTCGTACCGCGACGTACGCCTTCATCCATTGAAAACGTTTCTTTTTTCTCTGCGAACTTCCCGTTGCTGTCGACATAGCCTTTAGTGAATTCAACTGGAACAATCTCGTCATCGAACTTTCCAGCGTCGATTGCAGCTGCTGCACGACGGTGAGATTCAACCGCAAACGCATCTTGATCGTCACGGCTGATTCCATATTTTACGGCAACTTGCTCTGCAGTATGCCCCATTCCCATATAATACTGAGGTGCTTCTTCAGCAAGCTTGGCATTCGGACGAACCGTATTGCCCATCATAGGAACCATACTCATAGATTCTGCACCACCTGCTAGGATGGCTTCAGAAGCCCCGAGCATAATGCGTTCTGCTGCATAAGCGATAGATTGTAAGCCTGATGAACAAAAACGGTTAATCGTAATTGCAGGTGTCGTGTCTGGCAAGCCAGCAAGTGCACCAATATTACGTGCCATGTTCATCCCTTGTTCTGCTTCAGGCATTGCGCAGCCGATGATCAAGTCTTCTATCGGACCGTCATATCCTCCTGCGCGTTTTAACGTTTCTTTTATAGTAAGGGCTCCTAAATCATCTGGTCGGACAGTCGCAAGTGATCCTCTACCTGCTTTACCAACCGGTGTGCGGGAACCCGCTACGATTACTGCTTCACGCATTGTATTTCCTCCTCTAAAGTTCTGATTCATCAGTTACGCAATGGTTTGCCTTTGACAAGCATATGTTGCATGCGTGCTTGTGACTTCGGCTCTGCTACAAGGCTCAAGAACGCTTCCCGCTCAAGATCCAGCAAGTACTGCTCATCGACCAATGTGCCGTATGGCAATTTTCCGCCAGCTAATACGTATGCGAGTTTCTTTGCAATCTTCATATCGTGATCGCTAATGAACCCTGACAAACGCATGCCTTCAGCACCTAGTAGTAACGTTGCATAGCCCGTTTCACCAACTACAGGGAATTTCTCATGCTTCGGTGCTTGGTAGCCATTGTCATAAAGCGATAGCGCTGCTTGTTTTGCATCATATAAAAGATGATCCGCGTTGACACTAATGCCATCTGCGAAATCGAGGAAGTTGTTTTCACGTGCTTCATAAGCGGAAGTCGATACTTTTGCCATCGCAATCGATTCGAATACGTTGTTTGCAATGTTTTGGTAATCTACTTGCACGCCGTTCGGCAATCCTTTTAAGTGCTTCAAGTACAGACCGACATTTCCTCCTCCACCGGGGATAAGTCCGACTCCAGCTTCAACAAGTCCGATGTATGTTTCCATAGAAGCTTGTATATGAGCTGATGGTAAGCAGACTTCTGCCCCGCCACCTAGCGTCATTTGGAATGGTGCGACAACAACTGGTCTTGACGAATACTTGATTTTCATCATGGCGTTTTGGAACGTGCGCACAACGAAATCGAGTTCGAAGATGTTATCATCTTGAGCTTCCATCAAAATCATTCCAAGGTTCGCACCGACACAGAAGTTCTTTCCTTGGTTTCCGATGACGAGACCTTTATAGTTCTTCTCGACTTCTTCAACTGCGAAGTTGATCATCTGCATAATGTCGAGGCCAATCGCATTAGACTGTGAATGGAATTCAAGAAGTGCAATTCCGTCCCCCATGTCGATTAAGCTTGCGCCAGAGTTTTTCTTGATGACGCCATGCTTTTTCTTATAGCGCTTCAAGTCGATTACTTTTTCATTAACCGGAACTGGTGAGTACCCTTCTCCGTTGAAGTAGAAGAGCTCATTTTCTTCCTCTTTATAAAACGTTTCGAACCCTTTATCAAGCAAGGTTTGAGCAAATTCTGGAATCGTTTCTCCCTGCTCTTTCATGCGCTCTACTGATTTGCTAACACCGATTGCATCCCAAACTTCAAACGGCCCCTGTTGCCATCCGAAGCCCCACTTCATTGCATTATCGAGTGACACGATGTTATCAGCGATTTTGCCATGCATGTCTGCTGAGTAAAGAAGTGTCGGTGCTAGAATACTCCAAAGAAGCTCTCCCGTTCGGTCATCACTGTATACCAACGATTTCACGCGATTGCCTAGACCTTTTTGCTGCTTCGCCATTTCAATTGAAGGCGTTTTCATTTTCTTGACCGGTCCATATTCAAGATTGGACGAATTGATTTCGAAGATGTCCTTGCCTTGTTTAACAAAGAATCCTTGCTTCGCTTTTGCACCGATCCACCCATTGTCGATCATTTTCTTCATAAATTCAGGGAGTTCAAATACTGCTTGCTCTTCCCCTTCAGTCTTATCGTAGACGTTTTTCGCAACGTGCATAAACGTATCGAGTCCAACTACATCTAATGTACGGAATGTTGCAGATTTTGGACGACCAATAAGTGTTCCTGTAACGGAATCGACTTCACCGACCGTGTAACCGCGTTTTTCCATTTCACGTAGTGTAACGAGTAAACCGTAAGTTCCAATTCGATTGGCAATGAAGTTCGGAGTATCTTTAGCTAGCACGACACCTTTACCGAGACGATCTTCACCAAACGTTGTCATGAAATCGATGACTTCTTGGGACGTTGTTTTCGCTGGAATCACTTCTAGCAATTTCAAGTAACGCGGTGGATTGAAGAAATGTGTACCTAGGAAATGTTTTTGGAAGTCTTCTGAACGACCTTCTGCCATTGCGTCAATACTAATTCCTGATGTATTTGAAGTGACGATTGTTCCAGACTTGCGAACAGCGTCGATTTTTTCATATAAATTCTTTTTAACATCCAAGTTTTCAACGATAACTTCAATAATCCAGTCAACATCTCTTAACTTTTCCAAGTCGTCTTCTAAGTTACCTGCTTCAATAAGTGCAAGGTTTTTCTTAGAAGTGAGTGGTGCTGGCTTTTGTTTTAATAGTTTTTGAATCGATCCAGATACAATCCGGTTACGAACTGCCTGATGCTCGAGTGTAAGTCCTTTTTTCTCTTCATCTTCTGTTAAGTTACTAGGAACGATGTCCAGAAGAAGAACAGGAATCCCAATGTTGGCGAGGTGTGCAGCGATTCCAGACCCCATCACGCCAGATCCGATAACAGCTGCTTTTTTAATTTGATAAGCCACGTGAAAATCCTCCCTTTGCTTTTGAATGAATGCTCATTCATTTTGTGGGTAAAAAAAATAGAAACCTTTTCTATGTCTCTAAGTGTATTCTATTTCCTGCGTTTTCGCAATATTTAAATCTAAATAATTTCTTTTCTATCCCTCGAAACAACTTGGTAGTCTGAAAGCGCTTTTCATTGTACACTAATGATATGAAAGGAGTCGAAAACACATGCAAACAATTACAACCGCAAAACAATTCGATGATATTATTAATGAACCATCGCGCTCAGTTATTAAATTTCAAGCAGGCTGGTGCCCTGACTGCCGAGTGATGGATATGTTTATCGAACCTATCACAGAGGATTATGACCAATACGAATGGTATGACGTAGACCGCGACGTGCTTCCTGAAATCGCTGAAAAGTATGATGTAATGGGAATCCCTAGCTTACTCATTTTTGAAAATGGTGAGAAAAAAGCTCATCTTCATAGTGCTAATGCTAAGTCTCCCGAGCAAGTCATTGACTTCCTTGAAGGTCTTACTATCTAAACTCAAATGTAATTCAACCGGCTGCTTATGCAGTCGGTTTTTTAATGCGTTTTTTTAAAAGTGAGTTATAATAGAAAGTACTTATTAGAAAAACCAGAGGTGTCCTATGAATAGCGTAGAGGAAGTTCAACAATTAAAAGCTAAGATTGCGAAGTACGAAGAAATTATTAACGAGACATCCGTTCCGATTATCACGTCGATTATTGATAACACGATTCTCCTACCCATCGTCGGGTATACAGATAAAGAGCGTATGGAAAGAATCCGCTCAAGAATTTTAGAGTACGTTGGTGACTTCAGGGACATCGAAACTGCTGTCTTTGACTTCTCAAGTATCCGATTAGCAGAAGAAGAAGGGTTGGAAATGCTTTCACTTGAATTACAACTCATGTGTTCTGAACTTCAACTAATGGGTGTTCGTCCAATCATGGTCGGCTTCACACCGCCGTTCGTCCGTCAATTGGTGAACTCAGGAATCGCCTCGGAAGTCGAATCCTATTCTAATTTCAAAGCCGCCTTACAAGTTCTTATGGTTGAAAAAGGTCTATCCTTTTCAAAGGACTGACTGAGGGGAGAGCTGTGATGTGCCCATGTTAAGTCAATTCCAAGGTAAATCGCAATATGACAAAAGCATTGACGAGACGCTTCGGCCTTCAGCTTGCGGTCCTGTAACAGCTTCTGTCATTTTGCAACACATGGACAACCCATTATCCAAGATCCCTATCAATCAACTTTACAAATTACTTGGAACGACTCGAATCGGGTTATTCACTTGGCGATTTGTCCACAGACTTCAACAGCTACTAGGGACAGGGTGGCAAGTCCGCAAATGTTCATTTTCCGAAGCTGTGTATGAACTCGATAGTGGTCGTCCTGTCGCAGCGAAATTCGATAAATGGTTTTCGTTTAACTGGAACGGTGGGTATGAGTTCAATTACCACTGGGTACCTGTGATTGGCTATGAAAAAAATGCGTCTGACGTGACGCTGATCCTCCATGATAATGGTAGTCCCTCTTCAACTGGAAACATCCGTCACGTTTCCTACAGAGTGAACCACGAGGTGTTATCCTTCGTTAAAATCGCACCTCTAAATACTTCAAAAAGACACTGATTCGCTCAGTGTCCTTTTTGTTATGCTACGTATCGGATTGCTTGTTTAAGTGTCGCAAAACTTTTAATGGAACCGAAATCGAGCCCCAGTCCAACTAGCGTTTGTGCTATGGCTGGCGTCACTCCACTAACAACAGGTACTGTTCCGACTAAAGACAGCGACTCAAAGAGAATGAATAATTGTTGTGCCACATATGTATCCGTCGTTTGTAATCCGGATAGATCGACGATTAGATACTCGAGATTGAGACGAACCGATTCTTTCAATACTTTCTCCTGAAGTACATTGCCTCTATTAAAGTCCATGACACCGATTAACGGGAGTATTGCCGTTGTGTCATTGATGGATGCAATCGGAACAGACAGCTCTGCGATTGCAGCTTGTGAAATCTTCAATATTTCTTTCTCGTGATGAACAAATGGCAGACTGAAATAGTAGACAACATCGTTCACGATTGCGTCAAGCGCAGTAGTTAAGTCATACATTTGCTCTGCTGTAATTTGACTCGTGATGCCCTCATGTTTCAACACCGTTCCGATGAACGCCCGATATTCCGGTACTTCACGTAACATCATGTCTAGAGAAATGCTTTCTTTCTTCGCAAAGTAGGTTCCTGCTTCTTGTCCCCATTTACGCAATACCTCAACACGTTCTTCATCATCTAGTTTCAAAGCATTCGCATACAACTTCACGAGTTCCACGCGTGCAGGATAGAGCTCACCTTCATCCTTGGCCATACTTGGGTAACGCAAGTTTTGTTGCTTGGTAATTAGCATTGCAAGTTGTTCTGCATTCTCCGTGACTTTGTCACTCAAACGGATCCGTAATTCTTTCATCCCGATTCCCCCCTATAGTAGTAACTAGATTGGATGTTGCCAAATGCTTAATGACCGAGTTTAACCCATTCGTTTGAAGCCGTTCTGTCGTTTGTTCGTTGTATTGAGGAATATCCAGTAAGTGCAACATGTTTTCCATTTCCACTTCACAATGGATGGTCGCAAGCTCCTTGGATAACTCTAGCATGGGCAGGTTTTCTTGTATTTTACTTCGTTCAGAGCTTGTAAGCTTGTCCAACGAATTGACGACTTCTTCTGCTGTTCCATACGTTTGAATCAGCTTTAGTGCCGTTTTAGGACCAATCCCTTTCACTCCAGGATATCCGTCACTCGTATCTCCAATGAATGCTTTATAATCGATGAATTGCGTAGGCGTCATCCCGTATTCCTCTATGAACCGTGTATCTGTGTATACGTCATAGATAGAATGACCTTTCTTCGTAAGAGCGATTTGGACAGATGGCGCCAGTAACTGGAGTAAATCCTTGTCTCCCGATACAATCGTGATGTCTGCATCCTCTCTCCATGTTTTCACGAGGGAACCGATGAGATCATCCGCTTCCATCCCCTCCACACCATAGTTTTTCCATCCCATGTCTTCTGATACTTGTCTGGCCATATCAAACTGCGGGACTAATTCAGGTGCAGGTGCAGGGCGGTTCGCTTTGTAGCCTTCGTACAGATCATTGCGGAACGTGACAGCCCCCATGTCCCAACAAACGGCTAGATGGGTCGGTTGAAAAAGGTTCACTGCCGTCAGCGTATGACGTACAAACCCTTGGACTCCATTCGTTGGAATGCCATCTTCGTTATATTGGAACTGTTTCCGGACTGCTGTTGCAAAAAATGATCGGAATAGCAATGCCATTCCATCGACTAGTAATATATGGGGACGCTCGGTGTTCACAAGTCCACTCTCCTTCTATTATGTTGCTTCTATTAATGTAGGGTTTCTTCAGTCCATCATACCATGTCTTCACGTGAAGTACTTTTATTCGAATGAATACTTTTTTCACATTGGGCATCTGTCTAACCCACTCTATACGTTTGTCATAGGATGAAGAGCAGAGTCAATTTGTGAAAGGGGATAACTAATGACTGAGATGAATGCGAACGACGAGCAATGGTTCCCTCGTCTTCCTGAAGGATACGTTCAACCACAAACTAGCCAAGGAGATTGGAATGCAACGGCAATGAATATAAATCCACAACAGACTGCCGTGAATGGGTGGAATCAACCTTCGCAACCAGGATGGAACGATTGGCAGAATCCATCGCATAACCAGCAACATCAGCATCAACAAGGTTGGCCAGGCTGGCCGAATCAGCCACAGCAACCGGGATGGCCAAATCAAAATCAACAACCTGGATGGCCAGGATTCCCGCAACAACCTGACTTTCCATGGCAAGGTGGCGGAAATCAGAATCAGCCACCATATCCTGGAGGCGGTGGAAACCAGCAAGGAGCACCAACAGCAGCACCTCCTTCCCAAGCACCTGCCTATCCTGACCAGCAACTGATGCGCGTCGATCCAGGCGGAATTCAAGGATGCATGTACAGATATACGTACATCTGGACCTCCCGCCGAAAAGGCTTCTGGTTCTACCCGACATTCGTTGGCAGAACGTCGGTTGCAGGCTATCAATGGAGCAATCAGTGGAGACGCTGGATGTATACAGGGATTGACTTAAATCGTATCGATCAGTTTACTTGTATTTGATGAGAGTGAAGACTAGCTGCCGCTGGTCTTTTTTTGATTTGTGGGCGGGTTTTCAGGGTTTATGATCACAATTGGAGATTTATGAGCACATTCCATGATTTATGATCAGATCTCACGTTTTATGATCAGATTCCCCGATTTATGAGCGCTCTCTAGATTTATTAACATAATTGGAGAGTTTATAGCCATCTCCTGAAACGGAAACGAGCATTGTAAACCATCCACTTAGTTACTCTAAAAGAATGGAGCTTCGAAGCAAAATTTGTCTAGAATAACTTAATAACGGGTATAGAATGCATGGTTAAAGCAAATAGGAGGTTTTTTTAAATGAAGAAACACGTGATTGACGTATATGAGAATGAAGAACAAGTGATTGAAGTTGTTGAGCGTTTAAAAGAGCAAGGCTACACAACTGAGGAAATTTCAGTTATTGCTAAAAATATAAAAAAGTTACCTGAAATCGCACAGGAAGTAAAACCTTCCACTAAGGATGGAGCCATTGCTGGGGCTCTCACTGGAGGAACACTTGGCATAGCAGGCGTAATAGCAGGGATATCCGCAGTAGTGATTCCCGGACTTGGCGCGGTGTTAGCTGCAGGTCCTATTATTTCAACAATTGGAGGAGCAGTCATAGGGGCTAACACTCGTGCTGGTGGATTAAAGCATGCATTAATGGAAATCGGAGTCCCAGATGATGAAGCTGAACGCTATTCTGAAGATGTTCAGGAAGGTAAAATCCTGGTGTTTCTTCATCCTGAAGAGTGAGGGCAGATTGAATGATGGTTGAATAAATATCATGCAGTGATTGTAGTTTAAATGCGCTAAATGACTTTATGCCATAGTTTCCTTAGGAATTGACTAATCTTGGACTACATATAAATAACACGTGAGTTTCAAGTTCTGAAGTTGTGAATTCGATTCCTGCAAAGAACGAAAATCAAGGACTTCCTATGACTGCACGAGTTTTGTACAAGCATAGGAAGTTTCTTAGTTGGGTACTTTTCAATTGAAGATTCCACGCAAATGGAAGGTAATATTATGACAAGAAACGAATCAGTTAGCACAAATTGTATGTGATTAATAAAACGTTGCTTGCAAATCATACAATTTGATTCATTTCTAAATTGTGCGTGTAGCAATAATTAGGTTTTGACTTACCTCGCATCTGTTTGCTACTCATAAAACGAACTCCCTTGAAAATGGATCTTCAAGGGAGTTCGTTTCTTTAATGATTATCAACAAAATACGTTACATGAATGAGTGTGTCCTCTTTCAACTTATAAGAAACGACTAACATATACCATCCGTTTTCTTCATCAGAAAGATTTATTGGGAATTCCGTTGCATTTTGTTTAAGCTGATCCACATCGATCATTAGTTCCTTATTTGTTTTCGTATTTCTCAGACCTATCGTGTAAGGAGTCAGAAACTTTCCATCCAAGCCTTTCACAAGATTTCCGACCATGATCTCTGGTCCTTTTTAGCTGTATGCCGACACATTTTGAGGATGTGCAAAGATCTCCTTCAACTTTTTCAAGTCTTTAATTGGGGGAAAATCAGTTATTTCGTTCCCGGAAACGTTTAAAGATTGGATATTACTCGCGTGCTGTAATCCTTCCAAACTTGTAATTCTGGAATTCGGACTCGTTAGATGAGTGAGCGTAAGCAGCTCTCCAAGCATTATTTCTCCAGACCCGCCAATTGTTTTCCGAATGGCATTCAGAAGATTTTTATCCTCGAATTTGATAATTCGAGTTAAATCTAGTGGCACTAACTGTGCTATAGCCAGCACTAACGAAGCGTGAGTTTGGTCGATTTCAATTTGTGTCGTTTGTGTAGTAGCAAGTAGTTCTTCTGCACGTGTAAGAATCGCTGTTAGCGAATCATACGTTTCAGAGGTGTAGTGCTCTGCATCGATTGTCTTCGCTTCTTCAACCTCAGCTAGTAAATCATTCACGTAAATCCGTTCAGCATTCGCAAAATGCAACTTGGAATCTCCCCAAGATGCATGATCTGAACCATTTCCGTTTCCGCCATCTGTAACGACTAACTTTAGTTCATTGGCACCATTCGTATTGATTTCTATATACTTTTGAGGATCTTTGGAATTCATCAATCCACTATCGAATCGCTTTTCCCCATCTACAAATACTTGGAACGTCACTGAACCAATCGACCCATACATTTGACGATCCACGCCTACAAAAGAGCTGAAATATTCGGTATCCTTGTCCGTTAGATCATATATGATCGTTGAGTTTGAATGCGCTCCGATTCCTTTAGAATAGGTTACAACACGTCCGTCTTCACCTGTTAGCCGTATCGGGTTGTTACTGATCGATATATCTTTCACAGCTGTTGTATAGCTGTTCTGAGTAGATTTCCATTCACTATCAGTAAGGTAATGGAAGTCTTCCATATTGACGACGGAAATGAATCGCTTCTTCGTCAATTCATTTCCATCACTATCGATTACATTGTAAGAAATTTCATACTTCCCAGCTCGATCAAAGTTAACTTGAGATAACCCGGAAACTTTTACCTCAGCTGTTAAATCTCCATCTTCAGCATCAGTGGCTGAGTAGCTTTCATTCAAGTTGAGTGGTGTCCCTACTTTGGTCGCTGCAGATGCAGGAATAGAAAGCTTTGGAAGTCCATTTGAAATATAGAACTTCGCATCGGCAAAGTTCGCATGATCCGACGCATTACCATTCATGGAATCTGTAGCAATCAGTGTTAATTTCTTAACATCTCTGAGGGGAATTCTAATGAGATCCGCTTCTGAGTTATACCGCATAACCGCGCTCGTATAGACAACTTCACCATCTGCTTCTATCTTAAACGTAACACTTGAGTTGCTATTCTCAGCGATGTTTCGATCTATCCCTACAAGTGTCTCAAAGTAATCATAATTCTTGCCATCAAGATCATAGACAACCGTCGAGTTAGCGTGTGTACCAATTCCTTTTTCAAATTCTTTCGTTTCACCATTTATGAGAACCTTAAGTGAACCTCCTGAAGAGGAAAAGTCTTTTTTTACAGTGCTCCATGCAGTCTGTGCAGACGTCCAATTAAGATCACTCAAAAATGCACTATCACTGTATACATAGATGTCTCTAGATTTAGAAACCTTATTTCCATCCTTGTCTGTGACTGTGTAAACGACAGTGTATGTTCCTGTTTTACTTACAGTGAAGTTGTTTTGCGCTATTTCAACTGAGTCGATCAGGTTTCCATCTTCTTTATCGAAAGCTTCCACACCATCTAGAAGCATGAAATCACTGTTCAGTTTAACGAACGAGAGGTCTTCACTCACGTTCAATGTTGGTTCACTGGAATCCTTCGTAAATTTCGCATCCGCCCAGACTGTATGGTCTGTCGAGATACCATTGTCGTTCGCATCTGTTGTAACGAGTTTCACTTCTTTTGCTCCGGAAACTGGTACTCTTACAAATTCATGCTCAGTGTTGGCTTTAAAGACATCACTATCGAATTTCTTTACACCATCTACCCACACCTCGAAAGTCGCGGATGAGGCTTGTCCTCTGACTGCTTGATCAATACCAATATAACTTTCAAAGAAGTTGAATCCTTTTCCCGCAATCTCATATACGACTTCGGAATTTGCGTGAACACCAATTCCTTTAGGATAAGTTGCATCACTGCCTTGTCTACGTAATGTGATTGCTCCTCCAGATATAGCTTTATCTTTCTGCAATGAACCCCAATCCGTACTTACGGATTTAACAGTCAAATCAGAAATGAAGTTATAATCACTTGTTACCGTAACCTTCGTCGTCTTTGTTTCAGTTAAACTCGCATTCTTCACTTCGTAAACAATTTCATAAGATCCTTTTTTGGTTACATTAACATCATTCGATTTGATCACTACATCTTTTGTAATGTTTTGACCTGAAAACGAGGCCGCTTTCACATAATCCATAGGATCATATGCTTGATGTAGTTTTAACGTCACTCGGTCTTCTACAGATAAGTTCGGCTGTTGGGATTTCACTACAACAGGTTTTAAAGGAGTTAACTTCCTGTCATACGCAACAATTTCATAACTATAAGGAACACTCGTATCTACATTTTTATCAATGAATGAAGTTCCTGTCGTATATCCTACTACCTTGCCATCTCGTAGAATTTCATATCCCATGGCATCGTCCTTATTTGCTGCATCAATATTATAGGACAAGTTAATTTCTTTTTTGTCTGGATTCGCAATTATAGATTGAGCAGTGACTTTTGCATCTCTTGAGAACCCTGTACCTGCATAATCTCTTCCTAAACTATGCATGTATTCCAACTTCACATCGGGTTTCGGTAAATGAGCTACCTTCTCTTTCATCTTAGCGGTAGCTGTTACGTATCCCCAGTCCTCGAAAAATGTTGTTAGGTCGGTTTCAGTTGCTAAAGATAATCCTATAACTAACCGTTGCAGATTGCTTCCTAACCCATTCATTATTCCATTAGAATTCGTTCGAGCAATTCGAGACGCATTTCCGTATGTCTGTTCTCCATAATAATATTGTACTTGCTCAAGTACCCCTAAGTACGTCCAAAAACCATGTTGAACCGTTTCACCTGAAAATCTTTTATACAGTGAAGTCCAATCTACACGATCATTTGTGCTGTTATTGAATTTCTTTCTCATGATTACTGAGTAGATGTTGTTCGTTACCTCACTATGCTCCATCGTGGAGTTATTGATGTTGTGACCCCATTCATGGAAATACGCCCAGCCGTCATTACCCGGAACACTAAATGGTTTTACGATTTGTTTGAAAAAGCCATCATCTCTTCTAGGAGAATTCCCTCCGTTAAATCCTGTATATCCCCAGTCAGACCATCCATACGGTCCTTTTGTGAATACTCTTGACGTAAACTTCGCATTGAAGTATTGGTTTCTTGGGTCTGAATCCGCCTCGACAGCACCGCTAATTCTTTGGTACTCGGTCCACATCAGTTCCCAATCTTTCATCGTGTCTGACACGGTCTTCCCAGTCTCTTTTAATTCTTTGATTCCCTTTAGTGCACCAGCGGCACTTGTAGAGATTGTATTGTTTTCGGATACTAATTCCGAAACGTTATACACAACATCATCCGGTTTTCCATTTGCAAAGTCATTGTCGTTCACACTGATCTTTGCTGCATATTTTTCCAACTCTTTTTCATACGCTGTGGGATCTGTTATTCCATGATAGTAGACAGGAAATGCAGTACCCCCAACTAGTCTTACTTTAGGTGCAAATGCTTGTTCAGTGGGCAACGCATTATTTTCCACATATGCAACAGAAGGATTCATGGTATCGAATGTTGGAATAGTTATCCTATTCAACCCTTGTTTTAGCGCATATCTTCTAACCCATCCATTTTTATCATCAGCTAGTTGCCCTAGAACTAGATTTGGCATAACGCCTTTTGCGTCTGCTTCCACTGTGACCTGGATCGTCTCACCCGGCACTACATATCTGCCAAAGGTATCTAGTGAGAATGAGGTTCTAGCAATTTGATGCTTGTTTGCTTCTGTACTTGAGTTCCCTCGCTGTGATGCAATGACGATCGATTCGTTAGACACATTTATGTTGTTGAGTACGTCTTTCGCCATTGTTACGTATTGTTGCAACTGTTCTTTTAATGGATGTTTCGCAACTTCTGACTCCAATTGTTGGATTGTACTCATAGAAGCAAACTCCGGCTTTAATTCATTCATGAGACCATCTGTGAATAGATTGTGGACTTGCTCTTCAATCGGATCTTCACTGTAGAATGCTAGTTCTGATAACGTAGCCCAGTTTTGGTTGGATTTCTTGAATTTGAATTTAATACGTTTAAATTCGGTTGGCGCAAATTTAACTTCAACTAATCCAGCAACCATATTGTGCTGTCCTGTTGCTATAAGTTGATAGGTGTTCCCTTTGGAAGTTTGTGATGCATAGATTTCAACTTCTTCAGCGAACCCCTTCCGATCAGAAGGTCTTGCACCATACATCAGTCGATTTACCGTTACGGTATCTTTAAATTCGACTTCGACTTCATTTGAAAAGTCATTTGTGTTACTTTTATTCGTTTCCCAATATGTGTTGAGGTTGCCGTCAATTGCATTTTCTATAACGGCATTTGCATAATGACCACCGTTGTTACGAATAGTTTTGATGTTATGAGTATCCATTCTAAACATTTTAGAATAGGCTTCATTCGAATAATGAGGAAACGGTTTAGTTACTGCCGTTGTTGCTTCAAATTCCGTTTTGTTTATGAGTACTTTTGCATTCTCGATCTCTTCTTTAAATTCCGGATAAAATGGATGCCCTTTTGCTTCAGCATCCATTTTAGTCAAAGCATCTAGCGTATTAAACTGCTCACTAACCGAACTAAGCGTGGCGTCTGTAAAGAGATTCTTCATTTTCTCAGATACACGATCTTCTTTATAAAATTGAAACTCTGATGCGCTTGCCCAGTCTTGGTTAGCTTTTGTGAATACAAATTTAACTCGTTTAAAATCTGTAGGAGCAAACTGAATTTCGACAACATCACCTGTTGAACCATTGTAATTTCCTGAAGAAACGAATGAGAAATCATCACCTTCAGCTGTGTGTGAACTATAGATTTCAAATTCTTGTGCAAAACCTTTCCCTTTTACAGAGGATTGGCGCGCAGCATAGACAATTCTATTTAATGTAGTCGTTTCGTTGAATTTCAAGACGACCTCATTGGTAAATGAAGAACTATTGGGTTTCCCAGTTTCCCAATGTGTGCTCATATTTCCATCGATAGCTTGCTTAATAGGAGCGCCTGAATAGTTTCCCCCATTGTTTGTAATCGATAGGATATTCGTGTTCGGCATTTTAAATGCTTTTTCGTAATCAGGTAAACTCACTTTTCCGTACAGGTCAAATTTACGAACCGATGCAATACCTGAACTTTGGTTACTTACTGCTTCAGTAGGTGTGACTAATCCGTCTTGCGGGTGTTCATTTGCTAAAACGGAAATCGGACTGCAGGCTACGTTAAGAGCCAATACAGCTGCTGTTGCGACCGCGATAATCTTCATTTATATTTCCTCCCCATGAATATTCTTCCTACTGAGCGCACAAAAAAGCTACTCAAAAAGAGTAGCTTTGGATTTTATAAAGTCAAAAAAACAAGTAGCAGTTAGTCAACTTTACTAAACAAAAAGTAGTGTGTACTCTTCGGCAACTGGCTGACATAGTGATACACCGTAGTCCCTATAGCTTTGCGTCCCTAAATTTCTTTAGGTTTGCCTATTCAGTTATTTTATAGTCTAAATACTATCATACCTTTGGTAACTGACCATGAACACATAGCACTAGATTCAATTTCCTTATTTTTAGTTCCGGTTCAAAGCGGATGTAATTTTGATGGTGAAATCCTTCGTATAAAAAAAGCAGCCAACTCAACTGTTGGCTGCCTTCTTAACGTCTTATATGATTTATTTTAAAGTAACTTGTGGGTCACCCACAAGTTACACAATGAACTTTCCGATTTCACCTTTTAAATCTTCAGCTATGTCAGATAGATTCTTAGCAGCGGCAGCGACTTCTTCAACCGTAGCCGTTTGCTCTTCTGTCGTAGCTGCAATTTCGCCTGAATGACTTACCAACTTTTCGTACAGCGATGAAATCTGCTCAATCGATTTCAGTAAATTCCCCATGATGTTTTCGACTTCTGTTGAAATCATTGTCTCTTCAGTCTTCTGTTCAGAGACAGAATGGACAGCTTGTAAAATACTTCTAAAGGCTTCTCCAGACTCACTCACTAAGGAAGAACCATTTTTCACTGCTTCATATCCCTCTGTCATGCTGTCGACAGCTTGGGAAATATCCTGTTTGATTTCACTGATGAGTTGACGGATATGGTTTGCAGCACTACTCGATTCTACCGCAAGTTTCCAGACTTCATCGGCAACGACTGCAAATCCTTTTCCTGCTTCTCCTGCACATGCATATTCAATCGCCGCATTCAGTGCCAAGAGATTAGTTTGGGCAGCAATGGAGGTGATGAAGTCTGAGAAGTTTTCTATCCTTGAAGACTTTTCGTGAAGTTCGATGACAGTTTCTTTCGACTGTCTCGTATAGGTATTGATTTGCTCCATATTCTTTTCAGTCTCTTGAACACGAGCATTCCCAGTTGTTGAGATGGACACGGTATGCTGTACAAGCTCATTCACATTACTCATTTCCTCAGAAAGTCGATCTACTTCCTGTTTATGGTTCCAATATCCGAAACTGCATGTTGCACAGATTGTGTTTGGTCTTCTGTTTCATAAGCCATTTCTTGTACAGATTCGGAAATTTGAACAGAAGCAATTTTCGTCTCATCCGCACTCGCAGTGAATTCACTCGACATGGCTAGTAACTGGTCTGAAGAGTCAATGACTTTTTCGAAAGCCCCTCGTACAGACACAAGCATCTCTTCATACTGTTCAGCTAAAACGCCAAAGTCATCTTTTCGTGTAAGCAAGTTGTCTACATGCTCATTTTTAGTAAAATTCAATTTAGCTGTCTGGTCAATAACTTGACTGAACTCATGAATCGGCTTGGACACGCGTCATACAATTACGATGGATAATAAGACAGAAACAATGATTGAAACGATAACCATCACGATTGAAGTGATGTTATTTTACAATCGCAACGTTATGTACTTTTTCATTTCATAACTATGTACTTCTATCTTGCACTACACACCTGTATGCTTTCGACCATCAAACAGATTGAAATGAACATGGCTATTTCCCAAAAACAGAATCCTCAAAACACAAAAAGACTGGAAATCGAATTGATTTCCAGTCTTTTTGTCTGCATTTTAAAGCATCCGGTAGTTCTAATTTATACACACTAAAAAAGTCCTCTTTGTAGGATTGAGTTTCACCAGATCGGTCTTGAATACGATGATACTTTATCTTCGTATTCTTTAGAAACTATTTTCAATAGATCTTCTTTAAGTATTTGCATTCGTTCACTACCTATGTTTTCCATCCAGCGTCCCTCGATCTCAGTTAATATCTTCTCTTTCGCTTTTGCTACTAACCAACCTCGTTCAGTCAAAACAATAATTTTCCCTCTTTTATCAGTAGGATGAGTTTGACGCATTACATAACCACTTTTCTCGAGAAAATCCACCATTTTACTTACAGCCTGTTTGGTAATTCCTAAATATTCAGATATTCCTATACCTGTCGCTCCATTAGGAATGATGCATTTAAACATGAAACCATGCGCAGGTCTTATATCTCCAAATCCCAATTCGTTTAATCTGTCGTGTAGTTCATTAATTGTTGAGCTATATGATAATGATAAAAGTGATGTTAGATCTAATTCACTAAATATTTGATGATTCATGCATAAAACCTCCCCTAAACCAAGTCAACTAGGTTGACTTGGTCTGGGTTTCATTGTACTATACGCAATATGGTCAATCAAGTTGACCATATTGCGTGAAAGAAAAAGGACTCCACAAAATGCAAATAAATTGTGGAGATTATCGTGGCTAACATTCGTATGCGAAAGAAATACAAATTGTTTTCTCAAGTTTTTTATTATCCAAAATAAAATTAGAATTGCAGAGGTGTTTTTGATGACTAATATCGTTAAAATCAGAGCAAGCGTATTTATTCCAGTACCTTGGACTGAACCTAAGAAGGATATTCAAACAGGAAAAGTAATCGAATTCGAAGGCGACTCACGTGAATTTACGCCATACGCGGTAAACACTATGCGTTCTAGAGTTGAACAAGAAGTCGTTGTAGATTTTTATAAGAAAGAAATTTTCTTATATGCGAACACTGGCATAACTACAGAAAAAGTTACAAATCCAGATAATTCTATTGATCTTAGGAAAGGGAAAGCTAGCACAGAAGGAATTATTTGTACAAATATCATTTGGAGTTCTGACGATGTTCGATTTCAAATGAGTGCAAGTGCTAGCAACCCATTAAATGTCTATGCTCCTCCTGTTGACTACCTATTAACTGTACAAGTAAATAAAGATGGTAGTACCGAGATTCAAGGAGAACATGATGGATTTCCTTGTTATGAATTCTATAAACAACTAAATTTTGGTCCGTTTGAACAAATTCATATCCATGATTTCAGAAAAACTGGTGATACGCCTGAAGCTATGGCTGGAGAGATGGAGTACAGTTTCAAAAAGATATTATAAACTGAGATACTTGAGTTAAGAGGATATAAATAAGAAACATTATGTGGGATTGGTTCCTGCCGAGGGAGTACGAAAATTAGTTGTTTCCTATGCTTGAGTTTTGTACAGGCAACACTTTTTTTGAAATTCTGATTTATAATTTAGATTTATAATATTTTCGTGATTTAGCACTATAAAAAAACAAATAATACAGATGATTTTTTTATTTCATTATTGCGTTGAGTTTGATTGTGAAATACAAATTTAGGTGTAAACTAATAGGTGTATCTATAAAAAAGGAGTGTTTTTCATGGTAGGAATTATGGAAGGTAAAGCAGGATTAGTCACAGCATCAGGATCAGGAATCGGTAGGGCGTCTGCAGTTGCATTGGCAAAAGCAGGAGCAAAGGTAATGATTTCTGACGTAAACGTAGAAGCGGGACAAGAAACTGTACAAATCATCAAAGATAACGGTGGCGAAGCAGCCTTTTTCAAATGTGATGTAAGTGATGAAGAACAAGTAATCGAACTCGTCAACAAAACTGTTGAAACATTCGGCAAACTTGACTTCGCGCATAACAACGCAGGTATTAATAAAGGTCTTGTACCAATTGGAGAAATGGATTCTAAAGATTGGGATATTACACTAAAAGTAACGCTATATGGTACGTTTTACTGCATCAAGCACCAAGTCAATGCAATGCTGAAAACTGGCGGCGGTGCGATTGTCAATACAGCATCAGGTGCTGGTCTTGAAGGTTCACCAAACATGGCTCCCTATACGGCTTCTAAACACGCAATAGCTGGTTTAACTAAATCAGTTGCATTGGAATATGGCCAAAAAGGCATTACCATTAATTCGATTGCTCCAGGTGCAACTATTACACCTGCAATTGAGCACTGGGCAAAAACATCACCAGAACAATACCAAGGTGTACTCAAATCACTTCCAGCAGGAAAAATGTCTACAGCTGAAGATCAAGCAAATGCTGTTGTATTCCTATGCTCAGACCTTGCAAAATCAATTAGCGGTGTAACACTTGCAGTTGATGGCGGTTTTACTGCAGGTAAAATGCAACAATAATCTTCACGAATTTTAATGTTTTATATAAAAAGTGGATCAAGCATAATGCTTGATCCACTTTTTTAGTTAAATTGACACCGTATGCACTAGGTTATTCCCCAAAAAAAGATAGAGGTACACGTGCGAGAAATAGTCATGAATGTTTTAATAACCCCTCTAGTCTAACGCACGGATACCTCACACTTTTTTCTTCACTCTCCCCGGAACTCTTTACGTACTTGCGCAGGGTCTGTGTCACTATACTGAGCCGATCCCTTACCACCCGTCTTGGCAATTAACGCGTTAAGTTCATTGTACGTGAGTCCGGAATTGGCGTTCTGCCGCTTCACTTCGTCAATATCGGTACCAGCCACCGTGTACTTTTTATCGGTTTGCAATGTAATTCGCCTCCTTACTAACAGTGTTTACTTTTTTCCGGTTTTTATGAAAGTAGTTTTCATACTTATCGCTTTGGATACCTATTATGTTTGTTTCAACAAACATTATAGGTGAAACATTCTCGAAGGTTTGGTGCACAAATACATCAAAAAAAAACACCATCCACAAGGGAGGCCACTGAAAAACTTACATTATTCAAGATAACCAATTGTATGTACAACTAAAAAGGCACGATTTCGTTCAAAGAGAACGAAATCGTGCCTTTTCCTTTGTTTTTTCTTACTTTACTCCTTCATTAAAGTGAGAATTCGTTTCAAATTGACTGTAAAAATTGATAGAGCTCCTCGCATTTGCATGCTAAATAGACCCGCGGAAGTGGCTACATCATACCCGTGTCTGTGTTTTAATTCACTATTCTTAGCTTCAATTTTATAGCGGGATTTAGCTTTCAATTTAAAATCCTCGCTATTTTGAAAAGCCTCTTGTTCTTTATGTTCGGATGATTTAATCGATACCGAATAACTTTTACTTTTAGCCCCTTCTTTATAACAACCCTCGCGAAGCGGCGGTATGGCATTCCGTCCATTCACCAAGCAATACTTACTCTTTAATTCCTCGAGAATAAAGGTAAAATCTACTAATTCGTTAATTTGACGAAGCATGTTGTCCTTCGGGACAACGAGATCGTAAATAGCCATATATGGACTGAGTTGTAAGGATTCTTGATTAGAAATCATTGGGGTACCACCTGAATGTAAAACACTTATTATACAACAGACGTTAAGAGCCCATCACTTGTATCACAGTGATGGGCTCGCTTTTAAAATAAGATATTGAACATCCTTTTAAGGATGACTGACGAATCTCCGTTGATTGGACGACTCCGGAGGGATCAGCGAAGGTTGAAGACCCCGCAGAAGCGAAGCGACGAGGAGGCTGAAATCAAGCCCCTCGGAACGCGTCCGCCTGGAGCGCAAATCAACATCGCCTCAGTGTAATCCAACTCATATGAACTTTTTCAGTGGCCTCCCACAAGGAATGGTGTTTTTTCAAAAATATACGGTGTAATATCAATCCATTTTGTATGCTTGTACAATTGGCAGTATTGCTCGCACTTGTTGCTTGCACGGGTAATCAAAACACCTTCACCCATTAGTTAGATTTTACATCCTCATCTTTAGTATAATTGTACAGAGAAGGATCAACTGGAGTGAATCCTTTTGGCGTATAGAATCTTAATAAGTCACCATTCACGACTTTGTCAGAAAGCTCCAATTTATGACTCACTTCTTTTTTGATCGTATCTGCGAGCTCTAATTGACTATCATCTAGTGGTAAACCTGTTTTATTATCATAAAGTTTTTCATTAATTGAATCAATCTCAGGGCTAACAAAATCGCCATTTCTAAATGGAACAATTTCATTATGCTCATCTGATAATAAATCTGATCCAAATTGGATATATTCTTTCGTATCAATTCCTAATAAATGTAGCAATGTTGGAAGAAGGTCTGTTTGGCCACCATAAGTATGGCTGATTCCACCCTTCATCCCTGGCACATGTATGAATAAAGGTACGCGTTGTAAGTTAGCACTTTCATAAGGTGTAATTTCTTTTCCCATCACTTGTGCCATCGCTTTATTGTGATTATCCGAAATACCATAATGATCGCCATATAGAACAATCATCGAATTATCATATAAGCCCTGTTCTTTTAATTGATTGAAGGCTTGTTCGATTGCTTCATCTGTATAACGCGCTGTTTGGAAATAATCGTCAACACTTGAATCTCCAGTATCGGCTTTATTAATTGTTACTAAGTCTTGATTTATATTATACGGAAAGTGGTTCCCTACCGTAATAAATTTTGTATAAAAAGGTTGTGGTATCGAACTCAAAAGACTTGCAGATTGTTCATAGAACGGCTTATCTAACAGACCATATTCAGCCATGTCTTTTGAAGAACTCGTGTCATAATAACTAGCATCAAAGAAGTGATCGAATCCAAATGATTTATATACTTCATTCCGATTCCAGAAGCTTCCGTTATTACCGTGGAATACAGCTGATGAATACCCATAATCTTTTAAAATACTCGGAGCTGCTTGGTACGTGTTTTGCGCTTTTGTAATAAAAGCAGAACCTTGTGGCAATCCATATAAAGAGTTTTCCAACATGAATTCTGCATCAGAAGTTTTACCTTGGCCTGTTTGATGGAAGAAATTATCAAAGTACTTCGTATTTTTATCTTTTGCTAATGAATTTAAAAATGGTGTAACTTCTTCGCCGTTTAACTTGTAGTCGATAAGAAAGTTTTGGAATGATTCTAAATGTAAGTAGATGACGTTCATTCCTTTAGCTGCACCAAAGTATTCCTTATTGGGCTCGGCATAGTTAGCATGTGTATAGTTAATTACTTCTGTTATATCACTACTATCTGCTAAAGCTCTCTGTGAGGATGCTTTCATCGTTTCTACTGAATCATAAATAGAATAGTTATACATTCCTAGATATTTCACAATATAATTTCTATCAAAACCACGTGTCAATAGTTGCGGACGACTAGCTTCAGCAAGCCCTAAATTTATGATGGATACTACTAATGCAACAGCAATAATTGCTATTGGTTTTTTATATCCAATACGAGTTGTTTGTTTTTGTATTTTTTTCGAGAATCGCAAGTATAACACGACAAATACATCGACAAAGAACAAAATATCAAGAGGTTTGATTAACGTAAGAATACTTCCACCTAAATCACCGAAGTTCTGTGTTTGGTATATGGTAGGTAATGTAATGAAATCACTAAAGAATCGGTAATACACGACATTTGCATATAAAAGAATAGACATAAGAGTGTAAACGACAACTAGTGATGTGTATTTTTTCTTCCCTTTAAATAGAAATGAAATTCCTAGAAACAGTAATGCTGAACCTAGTGGATTTAATAGTAAAAGGAATTGTTGAAGAGGTCCTTCTACACCTAGTTCAAATTGTGATGTTTGAGTGATATATGTTTTTATCCACAACATCACAACGGCTAACAAATAGATTCCTAAAAAGTTGTTCAAAAGATTATCTTTTTTACTGATTAGGTTTTTCATTATCTCACCAACCTTTCATTTATTTAAATCTTGATTTATATTAACTTGGGTTATTAGTATTAAAATCAGATAAATCTTAATTAACATTAACTTTTTTTCCACTGCAAATAAATTTTACTCCCCATTTACACATCTGTCAATTTTTAAAATCCAGTACAACTGAACGACGCAAACACGTAAAACCCTTGCTGTATCAATGTTTTTGACGCTGAACTCTAGGCACCTACAAATATGAATACAATAATTCACGCATTCGTCTCTCTTGATTTATATTTAATTATTATGCATTTGCAGTAAATTAACTGAGTAATGTTGCGCACTAATACCTACTATTTATGAAGGAGTTTCTTAGGAACGATTAAAAGATTCTGAGGCGAATTTCATGTATGTCATTACACTGTAAGCGAATCAAAAATTTACACTGGCTGAAAAACAGGATAAAACAGGAAGCAGTAGGTCTACTTTGTATGGGTATTTGGAGAATTGAGGACGTCTAGTACTTATTCTCAAAAACAAAAGAAAGTATATCCTAGCCAGCGTGGCTTAGATCTACTTTCTTTTGTTTAATGTTGATGCCACCAAGCGTTTAAACGTTGCTGTGACAAAAAGTATGGAGACGGTGGGAGTCGCTTAATATATAGAAGGAACTCTAAAGAGTTTGCGTAAAACCTTTACACTTCGCGCTTTATCGACAATTGGGATAACCTTCTTTTAGATGTTTCTAAAACAATAATATGCCAAAATATATGCCACCAATTACAGAAACCCACTCATCGCTTCAGCATCTTCATCAGTCGGCTCGGGCACAACCGCAGCCGGCACATACATAGGCGTCTTATTCATATCGGCATCAATCAACCGTTTCACATACTGCGAGAAGTTACCGCGTTCTTTTGATTCCGCATACGCCAACAACTTAGAATCGTACTCACTCACCTTATTAAAACTAACTGGCTTTATCTTACGACTCATGCGAAACTCATCCGAGCAAGTTTATAGAATCCAATCGCATTTGCGAACACCGGATCTGCAACAGTTACCGAACTTCCTTCATTTAATACAGGTTGCAACAGCACAGCGTTTCCATAGTGAGATTCTATATGTGGATGAATGTCTTTAGCAATGCCACCGCACACCAACACCTTATCGTCCCTGTGCCACTTTAAGCGTGTCGTGTTGCGGATGATTCCACGGGCGACACTGGCTAGGTCCTCTTTGTTGTTCACCGTTTCCATTCCGAAGTTAAACGTGTCACTCGCATTGTTGATATACCGCTTATCAATAATCGTAGCTGCATTCACCGTTCCACTTCCTACATCTATTATCCGAGTCGTACCCCCTTCTGGATTGCTCCAAAACGCTCCCGAACCTTCTGCACCTATTCCTGCATCAACTATATTGATAGACAAGCTATCACCGTTCACGGTCATTGTATGCGTTCCTACGAGCATCTGCTGTATCTTCTCTTTATCCGCTGGCTTATGGGAAACAATCGGTTGTCCTGTAACTAGAGAAACTTCTGTTATATCAATCCCGTATTTCTTACCGTAACGATAGATGGCCAACAGGATTCTGATTTTCGTATCTTCATGCGCTTTCGTATCTCCGAACATTGCCGAACCACCGAACTCATCTTCGTACACCGCAATAGATCCTGCGAATCCTTTTCGCCCTCCAATATCGAACTCCATATCATCCGAGCCATGGCTTTCCACAATGTCGCGTTCGAACCAATCACATATTGCTGTTCTATATGAATCAATCCCGTAAGGTCCTGCAACCTTCGCCATGTAGTTTCCAGCATCGACACCTAAGATTAGTTTACTCATTCTAACTCCTCCTTGTAATACGCATGTCATATCTCCGGTGTTTTCCGGCTGCTGTGTATTGCGTTGGTATTACATCTTACTGCAGGAGTGTATAGATTATTCCTAACTGGCGATACTTCTTTTAAAGGAGTGATTGCTATGAGTAAGAAGGATACCACTAAATTAGCTGAAGCTATCATTAAGAACGCGGAAAAATACAGTATTCCATTGAGGAAGAAGCCTAAAACGAAGAAGTAGGAATACTCTCCCCTCCCCCACCGTATGATGGGATATGGCTACCACACTTCCACACCGTGGTAAGGGTAAAGGCCGAAAAGAGGGGATGAGAGAGTGGGGAAGAGGAAGGTTAGAAGCGATAAAAAGCGAAGTATCAACCCGACTGTCACCTTAGAATTGCGAGACTGCATCTATCGCCTGTCCTTCATAACAGACAATCCAATTAAAAACGTAATTGAATCCATACTAATAGAAGGTAGCAACCGAAAAAAGCCGCTGGATCACTTGTCGCAATATTTCCTAAGGGATGTTCGGATCAATCAGACTGTATACATGGGTGACAACAATCGCACGCCAGTAGGTCGTAGGGGTTCGACTAGTAAGACTATACGAATATCCACACGCGTTTCACAGGAGATGCACAGCGACTTAGAAGGCGTTGCGTTTGCTATGGGATGTTCTGTTTCTAAGGCTTGCGCCTTATTAGTGGATGCAACGGTTAGGGATGTGGATTTCGTGAACGATTTCGTAAAAGGTTATTTAGAAGCGAATGTGGATGAAGAACGCATGAAGGAATTGAAGCGAGTTTTGAAATACATCAACGCGGGAAATCCGTACAGTGAGAGGATTTCATACACTGCATTACTCTCCTATCTAGTCGATGAGGTTAAGGTGGGTGCGGAAAAAGTGCAGGATACTGTTTCCGACTTTGTGATTAATCATTGGAAGAATTAAAAAAAGCACCCCGTCCACAATGGATAGGGTGCTTTCGGTCTTCAAGATATATAAATTAGGCAGACCACACTTGAAGACATGCAGCTGGGTTACCAACAAAATTATATTATCATTTTCTGATTATACGGTCAACGACCTATTTCTTATCAACAGACCGTACAATCATCGCAATAACTTCCTCGCGTGTTGCTGTACGGTGTAAATATGTTCCGTCTGAGATGCCTAACTCTTTTCCTCTCGCCACGTCTTTCGCGAGGGATGCACTTGCCTTAGCGTCTTTTTGCTTGTCCAATGGTAGCACCTCCTGTGGTTTCGGTTTCGTTGCAACATTCACCTTTCCGTCCATATGTGCTTTTACCGTATTCTTGAATAGATCCAAACGCTTTTCATCAATCATCCGATGCGGGCAATGTTTCCCCGACCAATCACGATGCCATTTAATGCGGTCAATACCCCATCCGTATTGAGTGAGTACACCAGCTACATATTCCGCTGCGTTCGCTTCTGCTGCGTAGTAACGTGGACCACCTGACTTTGAGTAACAGATTTCAATACCGATAGACTTTCGGTTTCCGTTACCTTGTCCATCGCCAGCATGAAAAGCATTACGACTGAACGGGATAGCTTGTACAGCTTCTTTATCGTCAATCGCTACGTGGTAGCCGGTTACGTTACTATTCCCACTCATGTACGCAATTTCATTTCGTGCAGACGCGTCATTGTACGTGTTGTGGATGGTTATATATTGCGGTGTCATTGAATAGGGCGCTTTCAGCTTGTACTTACTTTCGGGAATGAATTTGTTGACAATCGTATACGCCATTTATTTCAACCCCTTCCGCTTCAGTTCTTTTTCTTGTTTCTTCGCTTTATCCGTCATGATGTATTGATTCTTCCACACGCCATATCCAATAAGAATTAGTGGTATGAAAGTTAGTAACATATCTGTAAACGCTTGAATTGAATCATTATTGAAATGTGTCAACTCAACACCTAGCGACTGCAAAAATAAGAGGACGCCCCCAAGAGCGCCCCCCATAAATCCGGTGTACTGTTTTAATTTATCGTCCACGATTATCTCTCCTCATTTGAGTAGTTGCATTAACCCGGCAACTCCGGCCAAAACTCCACCTGAACCGGCAATTGCTCCGACAATACCTAGAACAATCTTCTCGCGTGTAGAAAGTCGCTTGAGTGTTATCCGTTCATCCCTGTGGATTACATCACGCTGAGTTTCCATGCGCTGATTGTCTGCTGCGAAGTAATGGTCAACGAACTTATTCAGAATCCCGCGTGTCTCTTGTCCATCTTTCATAACCGTGAGTTCTAAGTTTGTTTGTGATGATTTAATATCCTGTACTTGATCCGCAATCGTTTGAACCTGTGTACTGAAATCCACTTGCGCCTTCTCCACCTTCTCCAACCGTGGCAAAATGTCATGGTGTATCAATTCATCGTGTCTCTCGAGCATCGTTAGTTCCTCCTCTGTTTTATCCATAATTCACCCCACTACCCCTTTTTCTCTGGCTTTACTGTTGCGGCATCACTAGGCTGTAGTCGTTCCGGTTTATAATTACATCACCAATTTGAATGAATGGAATGCGATCATTTACTTTCTTCGTGATTGCGGAAGCGTCAAAACCTACCACATTTGCGATAATCGGTTCACTGTGTTGATTAGAATAAATAATGACTTTCTCTCCCGCTGGAGTTTCCGCTTCTTCGTATTCCGGGACAATGGTCTGGATGTTGTGTTTCATCATAGATACATTTCCGATAGCTACAGATTCCACACGGTCGTTATTAATTGTCGCTAAATAATCATCCGGTTTGAATTCTTCTGTGAGTGTGATTTTAAGTCCTTGATATGTGTTCATTACGTATTTCATTTAATCCGCTCCCTTTAGATAGAGTTTAATGCGTTGCGTAGTGCGTTTAACGATGATGCTGTAACGATATTATCGGTTGATGCTGTCGGGCTTCCTGTAGATGGGGACATTCCATTGACCGCGTTGGCTGCAGCGTTGAAACTGCTAGCCGCTAGAACGATATAACCACTGATTGCACCACTACCAACCGAACGATTAAACGTAAGTTGAGAAAGTCCTTTGTAACCCCGGAACTCATTCACTTTATCCAGTAAACCGTTCCATTCAATGGCCGTCAGGTTGTACATTCCACCGCTTGTCTTCGCATTGGTCCAGTTAAATGGAATCGGTTTCGACTTAGTGAACACAAATGAGCGACTAGCACTGAAACTTTGACCGCTGTTGTTATATACATAAATCCATATCGTATAGATTTGACCGACAACGAACGCATTCCCCGCGCCATCCGTTCCTTTGCTCCATGATCGCGTTGAGCTTGATAAATACCCTTGCCCATACTGTCCACTACCGCCCGGCCCTGATAAATAAACGTACATCGAGTTAGTAGAGCGCATATAAGCAGTGTTAGAGACTGACCAACTCGCGTATACTGCGTTTTCTCCATCAACAGATAAACTCGTTATTGATGGGTCTGGATCTGGTTGAGGTTCTGGGTCAGGCGGTGGTGTTGTATCTTCTACAACAAAACCACGACTCACCCAACTACTTGGCGTACTGCCTATTCTTGCACGGACGGAAACTGTATAACTACCTGGTGCAGTCGGCATCGCGAAGTATTGTGTTGTCGTCTGACCTGTGGGACACGCAACCTCAAAGTCGTTGGACCCTCCGTTGTTTGACACCCAACTCCGGTCAAACTGTAGGTGACTTGTATCGACACCGGCTGTTGCTTGAACCATCACCGTAGTGGAACTAATCACCGATAAGGTGACGGATGGTGTTGCTGGCATGCCCTCACCTCCTTATCCGAATCTTGCATAGAGACCTTGTACATTAGCGCTGCCGAAGTCTATTATGTTTGCGGATAGCGTCAACCGGTTCACTGCATTTATGGTCAAATCGTCTAGCTGCGCAGAGCTGATACTCACCCCACCGGCATTTCCGCGAAATTGAATCGATTTAACCGCAGAATCCCTATAAGAGTTCCCTATGAACAGTGATTCAGCTACGTTCGTGATTCCCAGAAGGTCAATGGATTGCGCGCTTATAGAGACATTGGAAGCAGATTGATTAATTAGAGACGCGATTGTGTTGCCGTTGTAATCGGTCTGACTCACCTTGCTGCTAATTTGTCCGGCTTGGATGGTGAGTTGAGACTCCGCACTATAAATGCGGCTACCTAATTGCGTGACAGAAAATGAAATACTGTCCGCTTTAATATCTACTGCAGCAACCGAACGTTCTACGGCTTCCACAGAGAGGATGATGTTGTCTGCTTTAATATCGATTGTGGCAATCGATTCATTAATAGTTTCAACTTCAAGCGTAATGCGGTCATTCGTTTGCTCGAAGCGACTACGTGTTTCCTTCTTATTCTCATCAATCTCAACTTTCTGCTGTGTAAGAATATCGGATAAGTCACGCGGTACGATGTTTCCAATTGTAGCTGTAGCTGTAACGAGTTTCCCGTTACGAAGTACTGACTTCTTCGACATGATGCGTGTCTGGTACTCTAAGTTTAGTGGTTCATATATCAGCCATACGCGTTCACCTAGTGCGCGTTCTTTCACATCCACAGAGTCTAGTTTTATAGTTGTTTGGGGGTAGTCGTTCAATTGCTTCTTCGCGTATTCCAGTAAATTTTCCGGGATTGTAAACCGTTCGTCACTAACTGATTCCGCTTCGCCCAAGTGTGGAAACTTACTTGCGTTCGGAGACGTATATTTAACTTCTAATCCGTCCGCCCCTCGTGCCGTAATCTTCATCTTCATGGACGAGGTATCAACTGATTTACTAATGGTTTTAACGTTGTGTCTATAGCGATACTGAAAGTCGTTGTCTGGTCCAATTTGTTTTGCAAATATTAATTGCTTGCCAGGCATGATTTGAAACTCGCATTCAAACGCAGCGCATATCTGTTCGATTAGTTTTACCGCGTTGTCATTCCCGAAATTCGGAATCAACGCGGATCCAAGTGAACCTTGAATAGTGAATGTCCATCCTGTTCCGGTTAGCGCGAACATGACGAACTCAGAAAGCGTTCGAGTCCCACCATATATTTCCGTTTGAATCACACCGGAATTATCAAAGTAACTTGACAGAGCGGTCACGGATTTTCGGTTAATGGATTCTTTCAGCTGCTTGATTCGAAACTCGTAACCTTCAACATCTAATAGAGATTCTTCTTGCAATAACTCATGACCAGGATTGTTCTCCACATAAAAAGAAGTAAACGAAACCGTTAAGGCTCCATTCACTTCTTCTTGCATTTCAAATCCGGTTATTTGATTGAGTGGTTTCGTGTTGTTCTTATGGGTAACGGTTAGCACATGTTGTCACCTCCTGGAATTAAAAAGAACGCCCAATGTGGACGTTCTAGTTTGTACATTAATTAGCACCTGAAAGCATGCTATGGCTTTAACCGAAAGTTGCGTGTTTCGGTTTATTGATTTCTTCTTCAATTTTTTTGTTGTTTTTCTCAATTACTTCTGCAATTTTATGGAATAAACCATCTGTTGCTTCCGACTGTATTTCTTTGTTTTCTTTCAGAATTTCGACAATCTCATCTTTATTTAGACCGATAGACATCTAACATCCCTCCCTTTTGTATCTACTGTTCGACAAAGTAGGGATGAAATCCTTCATAATAACCCACCACTATTCTTTCAACAACACATTATGCGTTAATAAAAAGAACGCCGGTTAGGGTGTTATTCGTTTTCTTTTACTTCGCAGTATGTTCCTACTCTTGAATAAGACCGAAGCCTTTCCAAGTACCCGGATTTCCTGATATTGTACAAACCCATCCGACATAACCTAATGCGGAGGGTGTCGTATTATAAACAATATCACCAACTGTCCAGTGACTAAGTAAAGGTGCACCACTCGAATTGTTAACACCTAGATTGTTTTTTCTTTTGACTCCTAGTGTATTGATATTTAACTTTTGATTACCTGTCATACCATCCCACTCGCTGAAGTCATTGTCGACAAAGTTTACATTAGTATTAACCGCATCTAATAAAAGTATATTGTTATTAGAGTTAGCAGGCTTTTTGAAATAGCTATCGTGAAACTTTACATTTTTTAAGATTTTAGTAGATCCAGTTGTTGTTATAGCGTACCTACTAGCTGTGCCTTTTGAGTATTCCCCAACCTTCAAACTAAATTGAGTATCCTCTGATTTTGTTATACGAACGGCATCGAAGCCTAATTCGTCAAATTCGGCTTTGAATGTACCGTTCGTTAAGCCTTTCGCACCTATGATACTTCCGATATTTGAATTTTTAACACTTAAATCAATGTCAAAGTTGGTTACATCATCTACATGCAATCCCGTACCTGTGTAACCTGTTGTTTTTTCTTCTTTGACTTCTGCTTTAAGTTTGAGGTTTTTAACACCTGTCAAGTTCATAATATAAGCACCTTCTGTTAGGTTCACGTACCCTGTGTAGTTTGGCTTCTTTGTAATACTCAAACCGTCAAATTCGATATTTTCAACAGTAGCGCCTACTGTGTTTTTTATAGTCAATCCGGCTCGACTTGCAGACCTGATGTTAATATTTTTAAATTTAATATTCTTTAAGACCACACTAACGCTTGCAGGTATCATCCTTATGTTGCTGATTTCGTAGTTGTTGATAGTTCCGTGTCCATCCGAATAGACGTTGGATATATCAATATCTTCCCCTGATCTTATTAATATTGTATCGAACCCTTTATCCTCGGACTTTACCGATACTTCATCAACTTGGATATGCTTAGAGTTATCAATTACTAAAGCGCTTCCGCTTGTATTAAAAGCATTAAAATCATTAACGTTAACATACTCGCTATTAGTAATAGTTAAAGCATTTTGCAATGGCGATAGAGGGTTTGTATTTCCTTCGGTGTTAAGCTGTGTAATATTTACGTTTTGGCAATTTACCAACTCTAGCGACGCACCATTAGAACCTGTGTTCATTTCCGCAATTTTAAGAGTTCCGGCGCAATACAGATCAAAGTCGCTTAAATCTTTTACGGTTAGTCTATCAACTGTAATAGTCATTTCTTTAGGAATGTAAAGGGTTGATCTAATGCTAGAAACATATCTAAAGGCGTTTATCATCATCCTCCGCTCGTTCGTCCCATCGCCTAAAACACCTAAATTTCTGACATCTACAAAAGTGTTTCTGATAGATGTGGGTACGGTAGTCGCCACTTCCGCTCTTTCTTTTCTTAATCCAAACTCTATTTTAGAACCATTGATAAACCTGCTATCCCTTGCGGTAGTTCCTATTACTTTATTTTCTTTTGGTAGATGTAAAAAGCTAACATCCGTATCAGATGTCTGAGCCACTTCGTCACGCCACACTTCAAAAAAGTCTAAACCGTTATATGTCGCCAACACAAACGGAGGCAACACACCACCGGCAGTTGTCTTAAAACCCATAAATAAGGGTTCGTTATCATTCACACGAAATGTACTTGTGCATAGGTGAGTTATAAAGTGTTCGTCATTGTCTGTGCGGTAAACAAAATCAATCTGCGGTTGCTTGTCCTTGCTATCTCTTTCGTAGCGATAAATCCCGTTGGGTGCGGAATCCGAAAAGAATAAAACACAATCTTCCAAGGCGAACATGTTGAGCAACTGATTACCTACGTGCATCCTAGTCCAAGTTATACCTCTGTCGTCAGAGTAATAGCCACCTTGATTGTCATTAACGTCTATCGCACCGTCACCATAGATAATCCAAATCCTATCCCAATATTTATCGTACATTACACCATGTAGATGTGCCGCAGAAGGAACGCTCGCATATTCCGCAAGGTCAAAAATCTGTGTGAATGTTTTAGCGTAGTCATCAGACAACCAAACTTTTTGCGCTTTTCCTTGATTTCCGTATTCTCCGACGATGACGAAATTGCCGTGCACGTTCACGTTCCATGCTCCGTAAAGCCTAGAGTTTACGGAGTGTGTTAAGACCTTTGTGAATATCGTTTGATTGCCACTACTTACAAAGTCCTCCCCTGGTGTCACATCGTTTAGATAGTCAATGCCGACGAACAATTCTCCATTACCCATCTCCCTGACTGACTGTATACGCCTATCAAATTTGTGTACGTCTGTGTAGCTTTCCCCACCATTAGTAGACACGCATAAAACCAAACCATATCTACTAGCGTATATTCTACCACTATCCGATACCCACAAAGGATAGTACCCCGAAGAATCGGATAGTTGTGGAGTAATACCTTTCAATTTAATATTTTTAGATGTAAGAGTATCAGCCAACTGGGTAGCAGTGTTGTCCAGCCGTTGACGCAGATTCACGAACTCTCCACGGGCATTTACGACCTCTGGGTTGTTACTACCTGCTTCCGCAATTACTTGTTCGAATTCACCACGTACTGTTTCAGCTGTCGTTTTCGCAACTCCTGAATCTGTGATAGCTTGGTCGATTAAAGGTTTCTTACCATCGATGTATTCTACCCGTTCGTTTGCTGCTAATGTCGCTATTTCAGTATCGGCTTTAGCGAGTAGTGCAGATGCGGTTGCTTCTTCTGTGAGGATAGTTGCCGCTTCAGTTGCCCCTTTAGCTGCAAGTGTCTCTGCAGTAACGGTCTGAGCTTCCGCAATCACCAACGGTCCATCACCCAACACAACCTCAATCAGTGTTTTCTCACCATCACCGGGATTATACTTCCCGGTCGGATCCTTCTCCACGTATAGATTGAAAGTAAATGTGGATACTCGACCGTCCGCGTCATACATTTGCACGGTTGCTTTCGCCTTACCGGCAACGGAGACAGCAGAGGTTTTTGTCTGGAAGCTGACCTGGTTACCCGGGTCCTTAGTAATCGGGTAACTGATTGTTACGCCGTCCGCACGCTCGAATGCAATCGCTACAGTGGAGACGCCTGTTAAATCATACGGCTGCCCGTTGTCTGTGATATTGATGGTGAAATCAACTGTGTCGTTCTGCTTAATCTGTGGTTCGTCTACATAAGTAGGCGTTTTTATGTCAATGTCGAGAATGTATTCATTTGGATTCATCGGTCGCCCTCCTTATCTTAATCAAATGTCACTTTGGGTGCTGAAATAAATACTTGATTGCCCTTATGTTCAATAGAAGTACTGCCGAGACTAATCTTCATATTTTTATCCGTTTCATTGTTCGGTAAATCGTTTATCTTCCGCACAATTTCTTTTGCGTCAATTTCTGATATGTTCTTTTCATTCATAAATATCCCTCCTTATAAAAAATAAAAGCGTGTGCGAATCGTTAAGTTAACCGATGGCGCACCGCTTATTGTTAGCTTGTTAACTCCTGGAGCAAACGTTAGGAGTTTTTTATTTGTATCTTTGAAGATACTAATGCCGTTTTTAAACGACTCCACGCCCTTTAGCAATACAACATCGCTTGCTGTCGTGTTGCCTGTATACTTCCACACATCACCGGTCATTTCATTCGTGATAGTAAGTCCAGTGGATGCACCCTTTACTTCTATAGATGTTTCGTTTTGGAATCTTGGCTCGATGGGTTCAGTTCCCTGATTATCAAACAACACGACATTACCTGTGTACGCCCTCTTAATCTCATTCAACGACTCCGAACGACCTGTAGAAGCAATGAGAGGGAGGGTTAACTCTTGCACCCTTCCATTCACTCGCTCTATGTTCCAATCGTCTAAAACGACACGCCACAGCTTTCCAGGTATGTCGCTTATATAGAAGAAAGGGTATCGTCCGAGAATTGAATAAAGTTTGTCGCGATCTTGTCGAGAGGATTCCAAGTCACGTGATTTCATCCACAGTTCAGCTTCTAACTGACGCGGATTCAATGTCCGCTCAATCGTGATTTCACCAACACCCGGAACGTGTTCAGTTTCTCGGTTAAAACTCGGTGGACTGACATGCAGTTTCAATCCAATCAACCCGAGAGTTTCTAAACTAATTTGTCTGCGTTGGTTGTCGTATATTTGCATATCAGTACCCCCTTATTGCGTTCTTAATATTGGTCATATCGTGCATGCCCTGACTCGCACCTGGAGCAACCGCGCGTCCGAGTTCTTGTCCGTCTACATACAAGTTGGTATCTTTCAATACCAACTTAGTCAATAACGCAATCTGTTCAGCTTGCATTTGGCTCTGTTCAATCAATGCACCTAGCATCTGTTCAAACACTCCACCACCAGAACTACCTAACTGATTCGGACGTTTATTGCCGCCGCCCGATATAGCCTTACCCGCTAGCGCAAGTAACTTCATGGCGTCCGTTCGTCTGTTCGGTGCAGTGGGAATAACAAACTCTGGATGTCCCTCTTCTGCAAGATTGTACATACCCGAACGATTGATTAACCCGCCTGATGCAAACCCTAAATCTTTAGGTGCAACGAATGCACCATTTTTACGTGTCTCAAAGTGCAAGTGTGGACCTGTGCTGTCACCTGTTCGCCCGACTAGTCCGAGTGTTTGTCCATTAGTTACCTGGTCCCCTTTACTAACCAAGTTTCTCAAGTTGTGTTGGTAGCGTAACTTGTACTCTCCTGACTGTACGTCCACGTAGTTTCCGAGTGCGCTATGGTAACCTGTATGAACAACACGTCCGTTTCCTCTTGATGGAATACGCGTACCTTCAGGTGCTGCCCAATCATCTCCGTAGTGGAATTTACGAGTGTGGAAGATTGGATGAATGCGCCACCCTGCACGGCTTGTTAATCGGAATGGTGAAGGAAATCCACCTTTAGGACCTAGTTGCCCCTCCGACTTGCTGAAAGCGTTCTTAATAAATTCTACTGCCTTACTTTTCACCATGCTTAGTGCACCCTTAGCTACGTCAGCGAACCCGCCGCCTCCAGCATCCCAGCTCGGAAGGGGCATAAGATCCAGCAGCTTTGCCGGGTTTTTCACATGGTCCCATATGTTGCTCATAGCGCCTGCGAAGCTCGAAGCCTTATCTTTCAGCCAGCCGCCTACGCCGGTCCCTTTAGCAAAGTGAGGGATGTCACCTGCGAGGTACTTTTCCGTGATCTTGTTAGGTATTACGCGCGTACCTTTAGGGGCGTTCAGCAGCGTGTCTGTGTCAGGGCTCAGGAAGGTCTTTCCGTTAGGCAGCTCGACTAGTTCGCGGCCGTGCTTATCGCCTACTACCATCAAGCCTCCAGCGTGCCCGTCTGTACCGTTTGCGAACTGCGGCACGGTCCAGGTGCTTACTTTTGACTTGATTCCCAGCTTACCCGTGATCGTGTTGAGCCCGCCTATGATCCCGTTTATGATCCGGCCAAACTGGTTCGCCATCTTCTGGCCGATCGTCTTAATCCCCTGTACCACGCTGTCAGCCATGCTTAGGATACCCGTTTTCATTCGACCCGGAAGCGCCGTGGCGCCGCCCACTATGTCTGTGAAGATCTGCGAGGCTTTGGTCTTCGTCTTGTCCAGTGTGTCGGTGATCGAAGTTTTCACCTGGCCCCACTTCGTCGATACGGAAGACTTGAGCTGATCGGTCTTATCGAGTACGCCTTTCTTCATTTCTTCGTACTTCTTCAGCCCGTCTACCGCTATCCCCGTCACCGATTTAACTACGTTGGTCTTTGTTTCGTCCCACTTCTTCGTTGCGGTGGTCTTGATCGCTCCGCCTACTACGTCCATATCGTTACGGAACTTCGTGTAGCGCTCGACGCCTTTAGTCGCCATGTCGCCTACGTAGTCCTTCACGCTAGTGGTCAAAGCGTTCCAGTCGTCCTTCGTCTTCTTCACGCCGTCGCTGGTGTCTTTCTTAACTTTCGTCCACATGTCAGAGAAGTCTTTCTTAATACCTTCGCCGGACTCTTTGACGCGCTTGCCCACTTCGGTCTTGTATATTTCCCACTTGCTTTTGATCTCGCCAGTTTCCCAATCTACTTCATCAACGTGTTCTTTTGCCTGTAGTTTCGCTTCAGCAACAACCTCTTTATGTGCGCTTTTAGCGTGACCGACAGATTCATCACGTTTCTTTTGAGCTTCACGTATAATGGCATCTGCTTCTTCAGCACTAATTGTTCCCATTTCGTCACGCTGTTGGATTGCGAAACCTATTGTTTCTTTTAACTGAGTGTCAGCGTCTTTGATAACTTTGTCACGAGACTTAGCAGAGTTCTTCACGACTTCAGCCGCTTGCCTAGCAGACAGGTCACCAGCTTGATTCTTCATGTTCTCCAGGATAACTTTTTGGTCGCGTTCGTTATCTGTCAGGTACTTCACAGCGTTTTCATTCATCGACTGTTGTATAGCGTTAATCTGGTCTTTTTCGTTCTGGGTAAGTTCTCGCTTACCCTCTGAAGCGGCTTTCAGGATTGCTGAAATGCGTTCCTCATAACCCTTCTGATCAGTTTCTTTCGCCTGATTCCGCACCTTCTGTTTACGGACAATCTCTTCCTCTTGCTCACTAGTGAGAGCTGAACTATTTAGGAAGAAGTGCTCCATGTCTTTGATTTGTTCAGAGTGACGGGTTTTCATTCCATTTAGTATTTCACCGTTCATGCTGCGATACTTAGTCGCAAGTTCGTTAGCCATGTCCGCTGTTATTTTAGTGCTATTGATTGTGAGGTCAGACAACTGCTGGCTAGCTCCATCAGAAAGTTCGAAGAATCCTCCGAGTGCTTCTTTTGTGGCTTTACTAACACCACCACCAAAACGGTCTATTTCCGGTATTGCGTCTTTCTTCATATGGTTAACAAGTGCCACGATTCCAACAGTAATACCAGCGATTGCTGCTATCCCTAAACCAATTGGACCCGTTAACACAGTGAAGACAGTCGCTAATCCTCCAATTAATGGAGTGGCAGCTGCTACGCCGGTACCCATGATTGCGATAGCGGAAGAAGCGGAACCTATGAATCCGATAACAGAACCTAGCGAGATGGCTAGTGTCCCTAATCCTATCAGCACAGGACCAATCGCGGCTGCAAACGCACCCACCATTAACGCGGTCTTTTTAGCTGCAGGGGATAGGTCATTCAACCAACCAACGAAGCCTTTTACTTTATCTGCCGCTTTTTCTAATGTGGGCAACATTTGCTCATACATAGAAATAGCGAACCCCTCAAGCCCTGATTTGATTTCTCGAATGGTTCCGCCTAACTTACCTTCCATGATGCCTGCCATTTCTTTAGCCGCGCCAGTGGACCCATTTACTGCTTTTGTGAGTTTATTGTAATCCGCTTCAGAAGCATTGATTACAGCTAATGCACCTGACATAGCTTCCTTACCAAATAACATCGCTGCGTATGAAGCTTGTTGGTCTTCTGTTAAACCACCGAAACCTACACGTAAATCTCCCATTATTTCATCGAGATCCTTCATGTTCCCCGAAGAATCCGTTAACGATATATTCAATTCATTCATAATTGCAGTCATTCTCTTGTTCGGTGTCACTAGATTGGTAAGCATGGAACGTAACGCGGTACCACCTTTATCAGCTTTAATACCTGCGTTCGCCATTAATCCTAACGCAACAGCCGTGTCTTCCACGGAGTAGCCTAGTGCTCCCGCAACCGGTGCGGCATATTCGAAAGACTTACCGAGCATACCTACGTTTGTATTAGCGTTTGCAGAAGCCGCAGCTAACACATCCGCGAACCTTCCAGAGTCTTCCGCTGTCAACCCGAACGCTGTGAGTCCATCAGTTACGATATCACTTACAATACCTAAGTCTTCTCCAGATGCAGCGGCAAGGTTCATTACACCTTCTAAACCGTCTAACATGTCTGTTGTTTTCCATCCAGCCATAGCCATATAGTTCAACGCTTCTGCAGATTCACTAGCACTAAACTTGGTTTTGGCGCCCATTTCCTTAGCTTTATCTCTCAACTTGTCCAAATCTTGGCCAGTCGCGCCAGAGACAGCTTGAACTTTAGCCATGGAATCATCAAAGTCTATACCGGTCTTCGCCGCAATTGCAGCAAAACCAACGAGTGGAGCGGTGACGTACATAGATAACGACTTTCCAACGTCCTTCATTTTACCGCCGGCTGCCTTCATCTTGTCTCCGACACCTTGCATGCTATCTCCGAACCTCGTCCAACCTGACTCCGCTACGCGTTGCTGTTCCTGCATTTGCTCAAGTTCGTCCGTCAACCCTTCGATATTGCGTTCTAGGTTATTAACTGCGGCAACTTGTCTGTTGTATGCAGCCGCGGCTAGATCGGCTTGTCTCGAACCTTCTCCGTGTACTTCAACCATGCGGTCGTATTCATTCTTAGCGTTTGCTAATGCGGCTTTTTGAACATCAAGTTTCCTGGTGAGTCCAGTGATTTGAGTCTCGTACTTTGCTACAGACTTTTCGCCACGGTCTAAGGCAGACATATTCGATTTCATTTCGCTATTGACCACGGATAGTTTTCGTTTCAATTCGCCTAAACCACTGTCTATTTTAATCGTATCTAATCCTAGTTCTATGGACAGTCCTTGTATACGTTCTGCCAATTATGTACCTCCTCTCTCGTCAGCCGCCGAATGCGGATATTAAGGATTTCTCTTGCTTCGGTTTTGATTTCTCCGATAAAATCTGAAGAACAAAGTGATATGGCATGTTGAGAATTTCGTTTATGTCTTTTCCGTCTTTCATTAAATCCTGGATGAGTTTGTCCATGTATTCTTTCTGTTTGGCGAAAGAGAAGTCCTCATCCGTTAGCGTTTCTTCGCCAGGAATTTTTTTGTAGCTTCATCCTGAATGCCATTCGCAGCAAACATTAATTGGTCAGTCAATACTTCGATTGCTTCCGGTCCGTGTAACCCTTTCGTTAAATCCTCTTTATTAAATTGATTTCCATAAAGAGAAACTGTGAACTCAATCATCTTTTCGAATCTTTCACGCTCCGACTTTTTGTCCTCTTCTTTGAACACGTATTCAGATACGTCATTTGCTTCATAAACAATACTTAGGGGAACAAAGGCAGGAGTTAAATATGTTTCTGTAATTACCTCTCCCTCTTTTACTTCTTTTACTAAAGTGATTGTATTTCGTTTTAAATTAGCCATTATCATTTTCTCCTCTCAGATTAGAAATCAAATAAAAGAGAGCGAGTATTGCACTCGCCCTTTAATCACTTTATTGCTTATGGTCCTGGTACTACATCGGGATGAGTAACACCAAAAATTTTCAAGAACAATGCATCACGGTTAGTAGTTTCTCCTTTTGCATCTATTGCAAAAAACACAGACTTTTCATCTTCGAATCCTTCCACAATTCGATCCATGAATTCCGCTGTCATTTCATCAGAAGAAAACTCTACGCCTTCTTTTTTCGTTTCGCCCTTAACGCCCGGACGCATGAATTTACCTTTAGGCAATCCTACATATTCACGTGTACCGTCTTCATATGTCTTTGCAAAGATAACCGCAACGTAAGGTGAGTTATCATTCTTGCCTGCAGCAGTAATACCTGTTTTAGTTTCCCAACCAAGTAACTTTGTTTTGTCTTCCATGGGCACCTTGTGGAATTGTGACGTTACAGAAATATCTCCGTTAGAAGTAGCCATTTCTGCGATTCCGTTATCGCCATAAGCCTTGGAAATCTCTTGCGGCATGTCCACGTTGATTTCTTGCAAATACTTCACTCGTTCCGGCTTTGTCTCCACAATCTTTACATCATCAGGTTGAAGTACCCCGTAGTAAAACTCGTCCACTCCTGTTGCAGATGAATAATTTTTTGCTAATACCATCTAAATCACTCCTATTTTTTATATTAAAAAAAGACTCTCAAATGAGCGTCTTTGCTTTTCCTTTATATCTTCGAGCATCCCTAAATACTCCAGAATCCTTGTCATACTCATCCGCTGCGCCTCCGAAATATCCGTAACCGAGACTTTTCATAACTTGACCAATTCTTCTCGCTAACTCTTTCGTAATTAGCCGATTTTTCGTCCACACATCTATTTGATATAGATACTCATCATACAAAGGTTCATCGTCCCCATAATCACTAGGAAGTGGAGGTGACAGAGGATCAATAACGATATACGGATTAACAACGTCAGCAGCCTGTGGATAATCATAAAATTTAATGCGTCCGCTGGCTTGCTGTTTAATATATTCGTCAGCCATCAGTTCGTTATAAATTACATCCATCATATCCATTACATCATCGCCTTAATCTTGTCTCTAAGGGCATTGCGATAGGCTGTCTGCGAAATTTGCAAAGCGCGTGCAATCGCTCCTTTACCCCTTGGACTAGGATTCTTTATTGTTCCGAATTCGTTAAGGTGGATAATGGTATAACGTTTGTGCGGGCCTTTCCATTTCACCGTAATAGTTCTAACCCCATTTAAAGAATAGGGGTCGGTCAGTGTCATCTCATCAATTGAATAGCCGTCAACTTTGAACGTTTCGAATTGAGCAATTAACTCTTTTTTGAATACTTTTGCCCCAGCTTTTAAAGCTTCATCTTCGATTTGTCTCATTTGAGCTGGTCCAAACTTCGACTCTAAACTACTGATAAGGTTTTTAACTCCAGTAATTTTTACACTCATAGAGTAACACCTGCCACGATACGAACGAATTGTTTATTCTGCAAGTCCGGATCTACATGCTTAATGTTGTAACGGATATTCTTGTATTCAGGAGCATCAATTGATAGATAATGTTGGTTAGTTGGGAAATAGCTTCCTTGAGGGTCACGTATCGTCACCGTGATATCTGATAACGTGCCTGTAGACTTAGCAAGCTCAACATCTTTCAACCAAACGCCGTCAATCTTTGCCCATGATTTGAATAATACATTCTTCTCAACTTCCCCTGGTTCGGGTCCTTCATTTGGTGCGTATTCATAGAATGTAATTGGCGTCCGCAAGTCACCTGTATTTGTTTTGGGTCGTTTATATGGTAGGCGCATTAGGCACCACCGCTTTCAACGCCATTTCAATACCGAGTGAATGAATTTCGCTTCTAAAACTATCTTCGAAGTATTCCAATGCGTCGTTATATGCAAACCGGGTACGTTCGAACACTAATTCTTTCGCTTGTTCATTTTCGAAATCAAAAGCACCACATTTTGCGGTTATATACGCAACAGAAAAAGACAACAACTCTTGTAGGTTGCTGTCCTCTGAATTGTGCGTGATACGCATACGAGCTTTAAATTGTTCCAAAACTATTGAAGTAATCATGCGACTCACTCCTTCTTCTTATTTTTCTTTACCTTTTCTTCTTTGAGTTTATCTTCTTTGATGAACACTACATCGTATTCGGGATGCTTTACCGACAACTCTTCAATACGGTTCTTTGTAGGTTTGAATCCATCTGCCGGGTATGGATCCCCGGCTTTATAGACTCGATCATTGTCATGTTTTTCTTTGAAAGTATTAATTACTTTGTAATTCATGCAGCGTCACCCTTTCTTATGGAATCGGAACAGCTGGAGTAAACTTAATATCCAAGTCGTACAATAGAGCCGCCTTGTTATCCTTTGGCTTACCATTTGCAAACTGTTTGATTGTGTAAAGTGTTGCATCTTCAATAGCAAGTGTCTGGTCGAATTTCTTCAACTGATAACCACCTGCAAGGTTTGCAATGTATTCACCCTTTACAAAAAACAATGCTTTTTTAACTGGAATCTCTTCTGACTCAACAACTTCAATGTTGTAAGGCATTGCCGTCACCCATTGACCGTTAGCAGTCTGGATTGTGTTTCGAGCTTGTACAGCAATTGCATCAATCGGATTTACGACCATGACAATCTTGTTAAGAACTTTACGATTCTTCAGCTTTTCGTCCACAGATAGTGCAGCAACTACACCGTAAAGTTCACCAGCTACGATTTCACCGTTTACAGATGGTTCGAACGTTAGCGTTCCAGAAGAAACTTTATCTGTAACTGCTCCAACTCCTGAAACGTCTTTTAACAATCCTACTGGCTCATTAGAAGTTGGGCCTTTGCCGTTTACAAATCCGTATTCCAAACCGACAGAATAGCTTTCTACTAGCAATGTGCGAGTGAATCGTTCAATCCATACAGGACCAAGATCAAGCATGTCATTCGGTACAACTGCGAAAGCGGTCAATTTAAGGGAAGTGATTGTTTCTTCGCCAAACGCAGCGTTTACTTGCCCCTTAATATCCCCGAACAGTGGGCCCCACGCATAAGCTTTAGTTGGATCGCTCGTAATGTAGCGTGTGACCGCCCCAAGGTTCTGCAAGCCGATAGCTTGTAACAATGGGTGCGCTTCTGTTAAGTCTTCGAATACACGCTCCTGAGTCGTTACAGGGAGGATTGAATCCTCTTTGAACCCACCTTCAAGTACAACTGCATTGAAGAAACTTGTTTCTTCGCTTGTTAATACGTTTTGACCTCGTGACTGAAGAATCGAACGATCCGTCATATCGCTATTCACTTGCTTGTGTACAGCATTAGAAACCTCTGATTGAAGTACGTCGAAATAATCTTGTAATGCTGCGTTTTGTTGTTCCTGTGTAGATTCAGCATTCGATAGTGTAGCTGCTAATGCGTTTTTAGCTTTATTGAATTCTTCTGTCTTGTTAAATTTAATAACCATAGTATATGGCCTCCTAGTTTTTTATAGATTCAAAAAGAGCCTTGAAAGGTTCGCTTGTTTAGCGGGTTCCTGTTCAGGCTCTTTAGGTTTGTTAATCTGAGCTGTCAGTTCAGCAATCTGTTGTTTCATTGATTCGATTTCTGCGTTCTCAATTGGTTGTGGTTCAATCAATGCGGATGGAGCATTCTTATAACGGGCAATCTGTTCATCCGTTAAAGATGCAGCTACTTGGGTTAATGATGTCACTTCATCAATCAATCCCATAGCCAGCGCTTCATCAGCCGTAAGCCACGTTTCTTCATCCATGAGGCGAGAAATCTCATCGGCTTTAATTTCTGGATTCTTATCAAGATACGATTGCTTAACAGTAGATGCACTAATCTTCTCGATTTCATCCGCGGCTTTGCGTAGATCGTTATGATTACCCATCGTGATAGTCCAAGCGTTATGAATCATCAGCATAGAATTTTTAGGCATTGACACCTTGTCCCCTGCCATTGCAATCACAGATGCAGCAGAAGCGGCTAGACCATCAATGTGAACCTCGATACGTGCCTTGTGTCGTTTCAACATATTGTAGATAGATGACGCTTCGAATACATCTCCACCACCAGAGTTGATGCGTAAATCGATTACCTCTACATCTCCAAGTGCAGCTAATTCATCGCGGAAACTGACAGCGCTTGTGTCGTTTTCCCATCTCCAATCTTCATTGATGATGTCGCCATAAATGTGAATTTCTCCACGTTCAGCACTCGCTTTTTTCATGTTGAAGTAATTCTTTTGTTTATTAGCCTTCATTCATTCTCACCTCCCTTCAAATCGTCTCCATCTTGATAGTTCTTGGTAATGACATAAGAATCCAACATTTCATTTTCAACCCTTTCTAACCCGAGTTCACTACGGATTTCATGACCGTTCATAATGCCGGATGCTCGTAGTTTATCAACTGCCGTAGCCAGGTCGAATATGTCACGGTAAGACGGCTTACGGATATCGATACAGTCACCTTTTAAGTATTCAGACATCGTAAAGAACTTTACATTTGCTTCATCTTTAATTTTCTTGAGTAATGGAGAAACAGTGAAGAACATATAGTTTTTCGTTTGCTTTTCTACGTCTGCCATATCGCCACGCAATAGACTTACTGGAATACCCATAGCCATTGCTACTTGATTCAAGAAGCCGTCCGTCACACGATCTAAGTCATCCACAGTCTGTCCTGGTAAACTTCCCGCAGTTTTTTCGTCATAAGTAATACCTTTTTGTTGCGGTATGATAGCGACATCCTTTTTCTCAATTGCCGCATACATGTTGTCGATAAACTGTTGAAATTTAGCTTGGTGTTCCGTACCTTTTGCTGCCAACATGTCCATATCAACAGTAGAGCGAATCTGATTCTTTCTTTTTTGTGCAGCGAGCACACGACCGAACAACTCACCGTAATCTGCAAACAGACTATTGATTAATGTTTGCAACTTTTCATTTCCATAGCGCAGATGAATGACTTCTTGTTGGTTGAAGGTTCGTTTGAACTCAAAACCTTTAACAACTACATTAGAAAAAATATCATCGTACACGGCAAACTCGTTATGTTGGAAGTCATCCGCAATGAGTAAATCATCATCATCTGAAGTAATGATTAACACTTCATTGTCGTATACCAACTTGTGGATGACCGTCTGCCAGAAGGTGCTAGCTGTTGTATTCTTGGATGGCCTGACATTCAACTTGTAATACAATTCATCTTTTAAGTATTTTTCCCCATTTTTCACGCGAAACTCTGACTGACTGATTGTTCTTGCTAGAAATGAAATACAAATTTCTACAGCAAGTCTTTTCATGTACGTTCGCTCAGATGTTTTTTCGAACAACTCCAAATCGAACGACCAACCTATTTCACTGTCCGGTCCTAATTTGCCTAGCAACCTATCGAATAATCCCAAATTAACACCTCCCCTCTAATTAGAAGCTAATGCTGTCGAGTATAAACTCTGTTTCACTTTCCAGTATTTCATCAGCTCGATACATGCCGTGTACAAAAGCTTGGAATCCATCTGTTTTTCTTCTGACTGGCTCTTTCTTCAAATACTCTTTATTTCCGTCCTTCTTAATAGAAACAAGTACATTATTTGTGTACCAGCGCATCAGTGGATTATCATCGAAAATAATTTGCTGATTCGCAAAAGCGAGTTCAATTCTTGGTGCAAGCAAACTGTGGATGGCTCGCGGATTCTTTATAATCTCAATTTCAAATCCTTCAGCTTCAAATAGAGGTCTCAAAATCTCCATTCGGAAATTATCAGCAATGATTTTTTTAATATCATGAAACTCTCTCATTTTTACGAACCATTGGACGATAACATTTGGATCAATCGTCTCGCCATCCACAACTGTCATTAGTCCTCGATTCTCCCATTCTCTAATAGGAGCAAACTTTACTTTCCCCGCCATCTCGGCATCGTGTCTTTTTGAATAACTATAAAATTTATCTACGAAGGCTTTCCGTGCATACGAATGTGTTTTAAAAATATAGTCTCCTTCATCTCTGAACAGAAGACCGCAAGCAGCGAAGTCTCGAATTGATGCATAGTCTAAGCAACCGATACATTCTTTATATTCAAGGTCTGGGAATGGTCTGTTTGTCGCTTCGATTTCTTCCCATTTAGCAACAGACTTTTCTAAATCAGTCATTGGTAGATTCATACGCTTAGTCATAAACTCTTCGCGGTTAGTAGGATCGTCTTCCAAATCCTCGTATTCTTCAAAAATAGTATCGAACAAACCTTGAGCGTAATCACCACGTGGCTCACACAACATCGGGTTAGCTTTTTCCCAATTGGATATATTGTCGACTTCTTCTTCATCATCTAATTTACAGATGAAGGGGAAAAGTGAATTTACACGCGCTTCACCTTTCAATACCTTCAATGCTTTTTCTTTCATGTTGTCGAGAAAGCCGTCACGGACATATCCGTCTGTACCTATATAAAATTCCCGCGGGTTTGGCTTTTTCCCAAGACCTGAAATATGAACACGGACATCTTTATTTCCTTCGTATTGGTGAATTTCATCGAAAACAACCGCACCATCACGCAAACCATCTTTTGTTTCTCCGTTTGATGTACGGAACTTCAAAATGGCTTCTGTTTTTTTACATGTGATTTTTACTTTAGTGCGGGCGAACATTGCTTTCAATGTACTGCTGCGTCCAATCACGTTGTAAGCTTCATCGAATGATGTTTTAGCTTGTTCTTCAGAGTTGGCAACAATAGATATGTTATATTCTTGGATGCCGTGTAACGGACTGATGAGGAAGTTTGTGACGACCGTTATCAAACCGTTCTTTCCAGCACCCCGGGCAATCAACCATAAGTGTTTCCGGTAAAATATACGATTGTTCTTTTTGAAAAATAAAAAGATGAAAGCAATCAAAAACTTATCGAATGGCACAAGCGGGAAATACCACTTTTCACCAAACCGAATGCAGTTCTCAATCATTTCATCATCAAAATACAAATCGTCTCGATTCAATACGTACTTGCGTAAATATTCAATGAGCATGATCCGCTCTTTATTTAATTTTATTTTTCCTGATTCATAAAGTTGAATGTACTCATCTACATATTTATTGCTGATCATACTAAATCATCTGCTGTATATGCTTCTTTATCATCCACAGTTGAGGCAGTAGGTGGAGGGGATGTCCCTTCGCTAATAAAATTAAACGTTTTTTCCAATGCTATTAACTGTGTATTGATTTTCATTTTCTCTGTCATCGAAGGGTGAGTTTTTATAAAACGCTGTTTACCGTTTTCGACAATGATTGTCGCACCATCTCTTTCAATCGCTAGATCACATTCAACATCTAGTTTCAACAATTGAATATATCGATGAATTTTTTTAACTTCAATCAAATCATCACAATCAATTTTGCTCAACAATTGCTGAAGTATTTTGTCGATTTCCAATATACCCCCTCCCCCTCTCACGTGGATTTACTTATTTCTATTAATTTCTCAACGAAACACCCCCACGCCGGTCCCTTTATGGATTATATAGGTCGGATTTCAAGAGGGGGGTCCTGTTACCAGGCTTCATCATCGGCCCATCTATCAGCCTTACGAGGCCTCCAGTGGAATCGACCGTGTTTCTTATTATGACAACGTAAGCAGAGTGTTTGCAGGTTGTCAGGATTCAATGCTAAGTCTGGTCGGTCATGTAGTTCTTGTATGTGGTCTACGTTGAGTTGAATGGATTTACGTTCTCCATCTTGTTTGATTGAATCGACATGCACGCGACCTTCACGTTTACATTGTTGACACTCGCGATTGTCACGTTCGAGTACCTGTTGACGTATCTGTTCCCAGTCCTTGCCACGATAGAACTTCTTACGTTCCTTATCTGTGGTGTACTGTATGGTCATGGCTATCACCTCCACACTCTCGGTCATACACGAATGGTTTAGTAGCTCTAGCCTGTCCGTGTACTTGCTTGTTGGCTAACCTGAAGATCATGAAGAATAGTATCAATGGAACGGTAATAAATATGGTTAGTAATAAACCTGTAAGTATTAGCATGATGGATAGTATGTCGTTCACTCCTATCTGTGCACATAGTAAAAGCACCCACCCAGTAATGAGTAAGTGCTTTGTATTAGGTTGCATATGTCCACTTTAATTTCTTCATCTTAGGTTCCAATATTTTTTTAAAATGATTAATTTCATTTTGAGTTTCATCAATCATTTTTTTATATTCGATTTCATTTATTTTATCTTCAGCAAATTGTTTTGCCGCTATGATTTTATTTAATTGGAGCTGCTTGATTTCTTTTTGAAGCTTACGACAATCTGGATCTGTAATGAATGCGACATATTTCTTTTTGCAATTCGGACAGGTGAAGAAGGTTTCTTTAATTGTAAGCTTATGCGTTTTGGTTTTCAGTTTGATTGTGAAGTCATCTTGACACTCATCGCATGTTGTTCTGTCTTGCATGGTATCACTCCTTATAGTAGGAATATGATAATCAGGATGATGGGAATGGTTATTAACAAAGTGAGAAGACACCCACAGCCTATCATCTTACCTCCAGCCTGCTGCATCCCTTTGCCTGTAGATCCCATCTTCTTAGAACGCGCCATCCATTTATCGTAGTGTGCTTTCTGTTTGTCAGTCATATCTTTATATTCTTTATTAGCCATTGTTCATTCCCCCTTGTGGTTATTGTATCCTAACGGACTGGATAATAAAACCACCTACACATTGTAAATAACACACTATCCGTGGCTATCGTGTAGGTGGTTCAACAGGTAGGAATATAAAGATCTCGGCTCAGTTCTTTATACTCTTACTATAAATGAGATTTACAAGGGTTGCTATAACTTCACCACAACTTAACATAACATTAAGTTATAACAATTATAGATTGTGTGCGTAATCAATCATCCTCATGATTTGAGCATGCTTGTTATAAATATAGTTGGGACTCTTATCTAAATGGAATGCTACATCGAGTAGTGTCTTTCCTTCTACATACTTTCCATAGAGTATTTGGTTTTCGAGTCCTCTGAATGTAGCGATAAGTTTCTGCACATCATGCAAATCATTCATTTTGTTAGCTAATTCATATTGAATACTTTCAATTGTTTCTTCTAAGTTAGCACCGTCTGAATCAGAATTTAATCTTACACCAACTAAGTCACCGCTTACCCAACGCTTCAATTCTCTTTCTGAACGGTCTAAGTTAAATTCAATCAGACTGATTTCATCTTCTAATCTTCGATAGTCTTTTAGCCATTCAAACAAATATGCCCACCTACCTTTTCTGTTTGATGCGTTTTATGTTTGAAACGCGTCATTAAATGTATCGTTTATTCCATGACTGTATCGCTTCTTCTCTGCTCTCATACAGTCGGCTTCCTAAGATTTCTTCACGGTGAGTAGCAATAGGACAGATTACGCCATTTTGATACTCGTGAATCAGCGTGAACGTTAGTCCAGACCACGGGTCATTTTCGTAATCTCCATTCCTCATATTCCCTTCATCATCGCTAATTCCTAAACTTATATTCTCCCCGCAAAAGGGACACGGATTTAATTTCTCCATCTTATTCACTCCTTCGTATAATCTGTCTAAAACGCACCACACTTCAAATAGTGTCTAAGTTGATAATAGAAATGATGATATATCCAATTGCCGCTAAATCTCTTATCCAGATATACAATTTCAAAACTGTATCTAGCTTTGAATGTATTCAATCTTCCCAGCAATGCTAACGGATCGTATTTAGAACGATATTGACCTCTCAACATTTTTTCATATCCGTTCAGGTCTTCCACAATCAAAGTGAAGGGGATATCTTTCGAACGTATCAATTCATTTTCAAATGCTGTTTGCGTATCTTTTTGCAAATTCCCTGTAATTTCGTCCATGTGTGCTTTTCTTTCAACACGACCATTGAAATGAATATCACGCGGAATCCCTAGTTTCGGATTAGCAGGGATTAAAGCTCCGTAATCCCCTGTATCAAGCTTCTGTATTTTCATAGGAATTTCTTTCTTCTTGAAATATTCGATGATGTGACCATTAACGTTTTCACGAGTGTCTATAACGATGGTCATAGTTTTCATGATTTCTTTAATTTCAGTGTCCGTGTATTTGTAATGGATCAATCATCTTCACCTGCTAACAATTCAGGATTTTCGTAGATATTGCCGACTACAGCTATATCCATATCTTCTATATCATTTCGATAAATAAATTCCTCGCAAGGTATGCCAAAGTCTTTGAAGCTTATTTGTGTGTGCCCTTCTTTAATAAAAACGACTAAAGGATGGGTAGAAGATTCTTTTAAAATATCTCCCTCATAAATCTCAACACCGTTTTTGTCTTTTAATCCTGTGTATTGCATTAATTCAATTTCATCAAATAAACGCCAAGCTGATTCTGTGTTTATCATTTTTTTTTCGAAATCTATTTGATGCACCGGAATTATTTCCTTCATCTTCTTTTCCCATGCGCGAAACTTAATCTCTCTCAATTCAATTCCCTCCTCACAAACTACTTATTTTCACTAGCCCATTTTCGAGCACGTTCATAGAATTTAATTTTCATTGCATTGGATTCATCATTTTCATATTGTCGATAATCATCATACGGATTCTTCCATCCAGATTGAGCAAGTTTGATTGTCCAATCATGTAGCAACATTAATGAATCTTCATCTGAACAAAGCCATGAATTCATTTTTTCGTTCTCTTGCCATCCACAATACAATTCCAATGCTTTTCGAATTGTAATATCTGGACCATTCGCACCTTCCCAACTTTTAAACCAATCATCAATCTGATTAAAAATTGGTTCAGCTGCTTTCAATACTTCAGACGGGATCCGACTAGCATCTTTCAACGCCAGCCGTCCATCTGATTCATCTCTGTATATCTCTGCTCCACTTCTCCATATCAGTGAGAGTATCTTCAGTAGGCGCATCTTTAAGGTCAACTCCATAAAAATAAAGTTTATTTTTACTTCTGCGAATCCGGTTCATTTCTAATTGCTTATAAAACGTGATGTTGCCTAAAGGCTTTTCACCAATAAGATTGCAATAATACAAATATCTAGCGTAAATAGTACCTGTCCATAATCTTTTAGCGCCCTTTTTCCTCTTTAAATTGTTTTCAATGAATTTTATTGTGATTTCCATTAGATTTTCCACATCCTGTAATTTTGTAGTTACTAGCTAGTTACTGGATTCTGCAAAAAAACTAGATAGTTACTTAAAATAACTCAACAAATCCAATAGCACCAAGGGTTCAAGCTAATTCAGTTACTGAGAGTACCCAAAAAAGTATTGAGTGCTCTATATAGTATATATTTATTTATTTTTATTTTTAATCAACAGAAAAACCAATAATTATAATAACTAACTCTTAAAATACCTCACTCTAACTATTGGTACTATTGACTTTGTGAAAAAAATCATCAGTTATTTAAGGTGTTTCAAGAGTTACTGAGTACCTTAAAAAAGCTGCTTTCTTCATTTCTGGTAACTCCTTCAGTAACGGGAGCACGTTCTTTTATGGTAATACCTGTTAAAAACGTTTTATTTCCGGCTCCTTTTGTTTTTCCGTAACCTTTCGTTTCCAACATCCTGTAAAATGTTCGATTTCCAACAGTGCGCTCACCAGCTTTGAAACACCAATTGTTATAAACGCTGTATAATTCTTTCGCTTCAATCTGGATCGTTTCGTTTTTCGGCTCGTCGATATAACAAGCTTCGTTAAGAAACGGCGCTAAAATATCCATATCGTCTTTATAAGCACCAGTTGCTTCTGCCACTACCTTCGGCTCTTGCAGTCCCGACTTCTGCCACTTCAAGCAGCCCTCAATCGCCCAATTTAGAATCCCCGGCATTTCAAGCGTTAACTTTTCTTCTAGCTTCCTATCGCGCTCATGCGCTTTCAAACTTAAATTGAATGGAATGATTTTAACCCTTCTCCAAATACCTTCGTCTAATCCACCGATTACAGGTTTATGGTTTGTTGTGAAAAACACTTTAAATTCTGGAAGGAACTCGAAAAACTCTTGTCTCAAGAATCTTGCAGTTATCGGCTCACCACCTGTAATTGTTTTAACAAGTGATTCTTGCAGCTTTTCCCCTTCTTCTGATTCCACAGCTGAAACAAATCGAGAACTAGCTAATCTAGCAATATCATTATTTGCTCCATCACTTTTTCTTTTAATGAAAGTTTCCGAGCTTGTTTGAATCCCGTAATCACCTAATACTTTCTTAATCGTATTAATGAAAACCGATTTACCATTGGAGCCACCACCGACTAGGAAGTACATGCCTTGCTCTGATATGTCACCAGTGAGTGAATATCCAACTAACCGCTGCATGTATTCAATCAAATCTGCGTCACCTTTGAATATTTGACTTAAAAACTTCATCCAAGTTGGACATTCTGCTTTTTTGTCATATTCAACATTTGTGATTTTAGTTAAATTCAATTCACGATCATGCGGCTGTAGCTTACCTGTCCTCAAATCAAGAATTCCGTTATCGACATTGAACAAATATTTGTGAAGGTCGAAATCTGTACGTTCACCTGGAACTAGTGGCATTAAGTCTTTAATGCTGTTCATTCGGATATTTCTTCGTTCACACATACGCGCCCACTTTGATTCCATTTCATCTTCTGATTTGTACAGACCGCGCAAAACTTTATTTGTAATTCTTTCAATTTCTTTTTTTGTATCGACACGCCAGCGCTTGCCGTCCCATATGAGCCAGCCCATATCACCAACATATTTGATGGTATGGCCATATTCGTATGCGATCCGTTCTGCATTTCCTAATTCGGTTAAACGGAACTTCTTCTTCGGCTTGTCCACTTCTTCACCATCGATAAAGTCAAAAGAGAATTCGTCGTACTGCTGCTGGTCTAATATTGTGGAAGGAGTGGAAGTGATGGCTTCTGCGATTGTCCGCTCACCATAGGTTTCATTTGTCTCTCTGAAATGAATGACATCCCATTTATCACGCAACAGTCCAGTTTCCCGGAACATAGCATCCATTCGAGTTGCGGATTTACCTGTCCAGAATGCTAGATGGTTACATAAAGCCAAATCACTGGAAGAGTGATCGCCGTCTATTAAATCGCCATTGTATAAAGACCTAATCACATCTCCACTTTTCGAACGGAACATTCTTTCCCAAAGTGTTTCATTCGATATTTTGATTTCATCATTTTCAAAGTCTGCTAGATTTACTCGACCCTGGATGTCGCTATCATCAAAATACTTTTCGAATACTTCTGCCAGCTCATCGGTACGATCATACACGTCATTTGAGTTTTCTCGATTACCTGTAAAAGTGAAATAGCGACCGTATGAGTAAATTTCTAAACCGTGTTGAGTATTTTTTCTACCAGTACCCATTACATTCTGTGGAAGGCCACCCTTGATGATGATGTGAAGCCCTTTTCCACTTGGTGAAAACTCTGTATACGAATCTAACGAATCGATGATTTCCGTCGCGAATGTATTCGGTTTTCCATCCACAACACAATTATCAATATCGACTCCAATGTAATTATCTTGTCTGCTGAATACAAATCCGATTCCGTCATAATCGCCCTTCATGTAAAACTTAATGACTGTTGCGAAAGTGGACCACGTGCTGCGATTACTCGATTGAGCCATTTCACCATCTACTTGATAAGGTACTTTTGTATAACGGCCACCCTTCTTCTCTGACTTCCACAGGATCCATTGCGGAAGGGCTTTGAGTTCGGATGGAATACTGTTGAAATCGTAATTCTCTTGCATGATTGCCCTCCTAGTTAGTTTGCTTTATGTTCGTACTGGCCGGCTATACTAATTTCGCTATCGCCAGTTCGATTAGATATAAAACCGACCTCAAATCAGATTCTCCATTCTCCCTCATCGTTTGAACATCGTTTTGTAATTGTTCCAAAACCTCTACTGTTTCATCCATCTACCGCACCTCCCACCTCACATTTTCTGTCTACTCCTGATTATCAATGTCTGCAATCAGGGCAGTCATCCCAGTTGTCACCGTGTGGACAAGTTTTCAAATCTGCTTCTTTTACAAAAACTCCATTGACCATTTTGCCTTTACGGTCTTTGATTTCGTTATATGCCAGCTCCATACATTCCTCGATACTTGAACCGACTTGCGTAGCGAGTATATTGATTACTACTCCAACATCCCCTATGCCGTCCATCACCTCGTCAATATCTTTACGAGCGAGTGCGGCAGCAATCTCTCCAACCTCTTCCATGAGTTTTAGCATTTGACCTCGCGGATCAGCCGTGTGTAAATTTCGTTCTACCGCCCATTCTTGAATTAGATGCGTTGTTTTTTGTATATTCATTGTGGATTCTCCCTTTTATCAATTTGTTCGAATGTCTGGTTCACCATTTCTGCAGTGACAGGTGTATGATTCATTCCCTATCCCTCCGTCAAAAATTCGTAGTACGCTCAATTCTCGTTTTTATCTTTTTAGTGTGTTGTGCAATACGGCTTTTGGATAATCCAATATTTCTAGCAATCTCTGCTTGAGTGTATCCAGCCGCTAAACTCCTAATAATTAGCGACTCCCTCTCTGACATACCTTTGCAATAACCTTCCACGGCTGCCGATGAAAAATCTTCATTAAAATTTATAAAACCGTATAAAGTATGTTCTTCTGAATCGCTATACACTTGATTATCTAAACTAGCCGCGAATCTCACCTTAAAGTAAATTCTAGAACTTTCTACTTCCCTCTCTGTGATTTCTAGTTTTTGTGATATCTCAGAGTCCTGCAACTCCCACAATTCACCTCTTTGGATACGCCAAGCAGTTCGCACGACGTTGATAGGCGTATAAACAATGTCTCGTTTATCATGCAGTCGAGTCATATACCCTCGAACATATTGCGTTGCGTATGTTATGAACTTCGCACCTTTATCATCTTCATATCGTTTGAACGCATCTAGCAGACCAATAAAACCTTCTTGTGATAAGTCTTGTATGAAATGGAAATCTCTACGACCCAATCGATTCGCATGTTTGTAAACTAAATTCTTGTACTTTTTAATAATCGAATCTTCTGTGTGTAGTTCCCCATCGATTAAGTTTGATTCCTCTCGATTCAACTTTCTCCCCTCCTGTGTATGGTATTTTCCTAAAAATGAGTATAAAAAAAGAGAAGTCCGTAGAAACAGACCTCTCTATAAAGTTTTTTAGAACGGAAGATCATCATCTGAGACGTTAATCGGACCACTTCCAACTTGTGGTGAAGCGTCAGCATTTGAAGGGTTATAATAGCTCGCTTTCGCGTACGTATTGCCATTATTACCAGCCTCGTGCTTAACACCAATTTCTAAATTACGGTTAATCAGCAGATTCGCCATTTCTTCACAAGAAGAAAATGCATAATTTGGTGGAACTCCAGCTGATGTACACAGACTTTTAACAATACCTTGAGCTGTCGGATGTTCAAAAGTGAAGTTGTTATACAATACCTTTGAACCTTGTGATTCCTGCGGAACGTCCGATCTGATTTCAAAATCAACGACCATCATGTCTTTGCCTGCCTGTGTTTTTTTAGCAACTGCGTTAATAATTACCGCTTCATACTTACCTGGCTTTGGTAGTTCAAACCCTTTTACTTCCTCGACTTCATCCATTTTGAAAAATGACATATTAATTATCTCCATTCTGTTTTGTATTTTTTGGTGTTACTGCATTTTGTTCTTGAATGCCTTTATCATATTTTTCTTTGGTGATTGGATTACAATGCCCGAATTCCAGATTATTTTCATCAGGTACTACATCACCTTTTTTAAACTCTACAAATGTATCGCTTTCCGGATGGTAGTAATAAGCATCACGTTTAAATTTTTTCGGTTCTTCTACCGCCTGCTGTGTGGAAGGCAGAATCAAATCTTTTTGCAAGCACCCCTTACGCGCATCCAGATGATTCTTTGCAAAGATTGTTTGATTACCTTCCAGTATGAAACCTCGTTCTCCGTCTGCTTTTCTTACTAATCTAGCGACCACATGGTTGATTCCCATAATGTGATTGACAATCTTGTCGCGAATGTCTGGAAGGAACTGATTGTACTTCTGGCCATCATCGTGAATGATTTCCCTCGTTGTTTCCCATGTTGTATAGATTACGTTTGCATCAAGAGCGTTGAATATTTCTACTAACTTCAATAGGTGGTTGTCCAATATGGCGTAATCCTTTAATTCAGGCATACCACTTTTAGTTTTCTCACCTTTATTCAGCAGCCATAACTTTTGATAATGCGTTAAGTTGTCTATGAAAATGTTATCGTATTTTTGAATGTTTGCTTTCGCATAGCCATAAAACTGAATGATGCTGTTATGTGCATCTTCTCCATCGATTTTTGCAATATCGACATTCGAGTAACCTTCCAGCACTTGGCTTGTCCCATCGATATCAAAAACTAATGTCTTACCTGGTAGCAATCCGGCAACAGTTGTCTTGCCATCACCAGGCTTTGAATACGTGATGATTTTAGCGTTCGCACTACGTTTCATATCAGCGCCATTTGTAATTTTCATTACTTCCACACTCCTCTATTAAAATGGCGCATCACTTGATTCAGTTTCTTCAGTACCCTCATCCACAACTTCATCAATAGACATTTGATTAGGATCTACTTGGAATGAACCATCATGACTTTGAGTTACTGGTAAACCTTCATGCTGTGGTTCCTGTTCCACATCAACTGATTCGTTCTCCATGATTTCACGCGGTACATTGTAGCTGTAAGTTAGATCAACCAAGAAGTACGTACCTAACTTGTTATGCTTTTCACTGATTTGTTGCTTAGTCAGATACACATTTTCTTTTGCAGCTAGAATAATTTCCTCTGCTTCTTTCAGTGTGCCTGCGTAATGCTGTTCTTTTTGATTCAATTGTTCTTTTGTCATATTATTTTGCCTCCCTGATAGTCACATATTTGGTGTTAAATCTTTCGTACCCAACTCCGTAATATTCTTTGAAAGATTTAAGCGCTCCGGCAAATCCGTAGTTTGGAACGAATAAAGTTTTGTTTTCGCGTGCCTCTAACCGTCTTTGTTTGCGTGTTTTTGTCATTTTGATAATCTCCTTTTGCGATTCGAATCGCTTTGAATTTTTATTTGTGATTGATTAACCTATTTCCACTTTGAAAGTAACCGTTTCTGGTTTAACTTTCACACCTTCTACAATTTCACCATTTTCATCGACTACGTTGTTCCCGACTACTTGCAAACCTTTCTTCAGCTCGCCCCACATAACGGATTCTTGAGTTTTAATAAACTCTTTGTATCCGTTATTTTTCACGAAAGATAACAACTTTTCGTCATCCAATTTTTCTGGTTGAGCTTTGCTAGTAGTTGTTTTACTCTTACCGAATGGAGTAGACAATGTTTTTCGAGAATCATCTTCGCTCAACAATGTCGAATGGTATTCACGGATAAGATGTTCAAAGTACTCAATAGACTGAGAGAATGAATTTGTTTCTTTTTCCAACCAGTCGTCCACAAGTTTTCGTTCTTCATCAATGCGATCATATTCCGACTTTGCCAGTTCTTCTTTTTCAGCAATTTTGCTTTTCAGCTCGCGCATCTTTCTGAAAGTCCAGTGGAGTGTTGCTTCATCTGTGATTTCAAATCGTTCTTTCTCTTCGACTTCCGCTGTTTGTAAATCAGCCATTTTTGATTTCACCTTCCTTCATCTGTTGTGGACGACTGAACCAACCTTCTTGAAATGCTTTAACTCCTTCGATGGTGTCGAGGATTCCGAATACCCGTTGCTGCATTAGCTTGTATTCTTTTTGAGAGTTTAGTAGAGACACTTCAGCAAATGGCAATCCGGCATTATCCTCCATTGCATCAATTGCTAGATCAGTAAGAAGTCCACTTTCGATTTCATACATTTCATCAAGGTGATGAATAAGGTTATTAATTTTGTTATCAATTGTTTCTTGTACTTCCGGAAACTCAATCGACTTTTTTAACTCAACTTTCAAAGCACTTTCAACATACGAACCGTATTCCTTATCGTAATATGTTAAGTAGTTTCCGCTTTCGTCCACAATTGTGACGCTGGACATTTCATCCGCATGGTAGTTGATCGCGATAACTTCAAGTTGTTTTCCGTCAATGTTAAATCTAGCTTTCATGTATAATTCCTCCTGATTCGTGGTATATTGATGATAAGATGATATTTTCAAGTGAGCGCCTACTTTGCAGAGTAGGTGTTTTTATTTGCAGTAATCAGACAGCGGAATAGTTCTTTGTGAAACCCATCCATCTTCATTGAAATGTAGAAACTGTTCATCCTCTTTCGCTTTACGTTTAGCAAAGTCTTGGCATTGTTTCGTACTGACACTGTGCAAACTTACAAATTCACTCGTTCTAGCTAACAGAAATCCTGTTTTACTTCTGACTAAATAGTGAACAGTTACGATGTAACAAAGATTTTTCTTTCTATCAATCACTCCTCTCACCACCCTTCAAAATTCTTTTACCATCTTCCTGAAGTTTTCATATACCTCCATTACCTGCTTAGGAATATTCAACTTTGGATTTAATTCTGACTCGTAAAAATTATGAGTCTCACCATTTCTACGCCATATCTTCACAGTACGAACTTTGAATTTAGGAAGACTATCCAAACTCTCAACTTTCGCTACCACTTTCCATGACCCGCTGTTAGGCATCCATTCGGTATGCAATTCTTTAAATGCAATCTCAGGTTTCCCTGGTAGAATGCAAATGCTTGTCGGTTCCAACTAACTCACCTCCTCTCAAATTTCGTAATACCAATCAGTCCAGAACAGTGTTCCATCTTGCAACAACTCGTCCATTTCCGGTAAATCCTTAGCTGTACAATCAGATGAGCAATAGCAATCCCCCGATGTTTCCAGTAGATAACCTTCATTCATGCCTGCTTTACATACATCGCATTGACGGGCATGGCGTTCATAGTCCAGGTATTCAGGCTTCGGATAACCTGTGAGCATCGTCCGTTCAATGTCTGGATGGTCCATATTCATCTTCCTTTCGCTAGTTTCACAAAGTCGTGATACACGTCCATCACCTTAGCCGGTACATTCAGATTTCCATTCCGCGCTACGACATAACACTGTGACTTCTCACTCCACCGCATGATGCGTGTCTTGCGTCCAGTGACTTCAACCTTCCACTTTTCATGAGTCCATGTGGCTTCAATCATGTGTCTGTTTACGCTGTTCATATTTCGCATACTTCCACAACCACGATCCTATTAGTAGAATCCACGGTGTCATTTGCAGCAGCACAGCCAACTTATCTGTGAGTGTCAGCATATTTGTAACTCGATTTCCTGCAGCAATGCGTGTGGACGTTCGTTAAGCTTGTCCATGTATGCTTTACAAATGTCGTTGTGGAGGACTTGCAAGCGTTCGTACTTACTTTCAGTACCTAGCTTTGTTCTCATAATTTCGTTGTAACGTGTTTCGAAAAATGCGTGTACGGTGTTCATGCTGTTTCCTCCTCTTGGAATAGATCGTTCAGTGTACATCCGAAGTAATTTGCTAGTTTCCTCGCTTCAGAAAGTGTGAAGTCAGCTTTGCCATTCTCTTTCAGCGAGTACGTAGCGTTGCTGATGTTCAAAAACTTGGATACTTTGATTTGTGATAAGCGCGCTTCACGTCTTGCGATGTAGAGTTTGTGGTGCATGGCTATCCCTCCTATTTGATTGTCTGAGTATTTCTTGCCTGTTCTCTAACTTCGGTAATACCGATATTCCTAGGTAAAAAAATATCTTCGATTGGTACGTGAAAGAAATGACTGATTACAAACATTTCATCCATCTGGAACTGATGCTGACCACGTTCCTTCATACCATACGTTTCATCCGTGACGCCCAACATTTTAGCCATGTCCTTTTGCTTCAAACCTCTATCGCTACGCAAGCGAATCAAGTTCCACTGTTTCATGTTTTCCCTCCTGTCTGTTTGCTATGACTCTACTATATTCGTTAATACCGATATTGTCAACGATATATTTCGCTTTTAAGGAATAAATTAATTCAAACTGCATAATACTATGGTATAATTATTTTTGGGAGGAGGAAGTAATAATGAAGGAAAGTGATTTGTCTAAGTTTGTTGGAAGTAAAATAAAATACTTCCGAAAAAAGAAAAAACTAACTCAAAGTGACTTAGGGGAGTTGATTGGAAAGAAAAATAATACGATATCAAATTACGAAACGGGCACAATTTCGCCTGAACAAGATGCGTTATTCGCCATTGCAAAGGCTCTTGGCATAAAAGTCGATGATTTATTCCCGGCAATGGAAATCGATGATGCTAACAACAATTTCGAAAGAGCATTAAAAATGACAAACGGATTAGAATTGGATGAAATGAATTTTTTAAAAGATTTAATAGAAAAAACCCTCTCCATGCAGGGAGAGGATCGAGAGAAGTTTTTAGAAAGCATACGTTTCACCGTGGAGTATTACGAAAAGTTGAATCGAAATTAATTTTTTTGCTTTGGCTAGGCGGTATGCCTTTGTTGTGATTGAGAATTTGTACAAAGTCCGCTAGGAGTTTAACCACATCTTTTTTCATAATGAACGCCGCCTTTGCTGTTAATGGAAGAGAGGTATACGTTTGGCTTACGAGTTCGGTGAATGCCGACTTCGTGAACTACTCGAGAAGGTTGGAATGACTCAGTTGGACCTGGCTATTGAATTAGGGGTTAAGAGACAGCAAATAAATAAATACATTACCAATAAACAGTTTATGTCGCTATTAACCGCTAAGAGAATAGCCGAAATACTCCACTGTGATATTGATGATCTTTACGAGTGGATTCAAGTCGGCGATAACGAGTAGATGTTTCATGTCTACTCGCGAGCGCATGTCAGCCGTACGGCTTACCTAGACTATACACAAAATTAAAAATATTTACCATATTTTTTTTGCTTTTACTGTATATTTAATATAACATAAACAGAACGAACGTTCTACTTATGAATTTAGGAGGTAATATAAGTGGCTGTAAAAAAGGATGATAAAACAAAGAAATGGTTCTTCTATGGAATCCATTCAGACGGTAAACAGTACAAGCGTAGAGGATTTGAAACGAAGAAAGCTGCGCAGATTGCAGAATTGAAATACCTGGATGAGTACGATGCAAAAGACACTGGGGAAGGCATGACATTCGCAGAGTTAGCAAAAGAATACTTACAATGGTACGAAAAGAGACGTAAAGCATCGTCTTATTTAAAAATCAGTAGCATCGTCAATGTGCATCTTGTTCCGTATTTCGGTCACATGGATATTGCAGACATACGTCCACGCGATGTGACGAAGTATCAAGACACCATCATAGATAAGCATAAACCGTCACACGTCAAGAAGATCCACACGACATTAGCCGCTACACTGAAACACGCGACTAAACAGGAATACATCACAACCAATGCCGCAACGATAGCCGGCAACGTGGAGTTGGAAGAAGATAAGATGATTAATTATTGGACACTAGAGGAGTTCAAACGGTTTATATCCGTTGTGGAGGACCCGTTATATCATGCGTTATTTATGACGCTTTATTATTCGGGTATGCGAAAAGGAGAATTACTTGCGTTGACATGGGGAGATATTGATTTTGAGAACAATAAAATAAATGTGGACAAGACTGATTACAACCGACAAGTTACAACCACAAAAACTAAATCATCCAGACGCGTTATTGCGATGCCTACTCATGTAATGAGGTTATTGTCCAAATTAAAAACAAAGCATGACAAAATGACCTATGTAGTATTTGGAGAATTTCATGACAGCCTATCCACTTCCACACTTGATAGGAAGTATGCAGAGTATATCAAAGAATCAGGAGTTAAAAGAATCCGCATACACGATTTCCGGCACTCACACGCTAGTTATTTAATCAATAAAGGGATTATCATTTCTGTGGTAGCTGCTCGTCTTGGACACAGTGATCCAGCGACAACATTGAACGTATATTCTCACCTCTATCCAACAACAGAAAAAGAAGCCGTACTCACAATGGAGGACGACTTCAAGACTGCACAGATATTAAAATTCAAGTCATAACTATGCCGATACTATGCCAGTACCCTTTAAAAGTCTGTCATAGCAACGTATATGGAGACGGTGGGAGTCGAACCCACGTCCAGAGGCTCTAATACGTAAACGTCTACGCGTGTAGTTTTCCTATTTGGATTCGCGCTACATTATGCCGGAAGACGGGGCGTCCTGAGCGCTATTTCGGAAATCTCTTCTGGGGAGCCTCGAAAAGCAGCATCCAGCGTATCCCACTTTAGGTTAGCCCTACAACGCCACATGGGCGATGGTATTGTAAGGCAGATTCAACAGCTTACGCTGCGAATGCTAGGTTGTTGTTTGTTTTGCCTGTTATTATTAAGGTCCGTTTCTGACGGAGACGAGCCTCCGACGCGCAGCTCACGCTTAGACCACCCCTGTCGAATCCGTAACGTCCCCGTTAAAGGGATGTCCGGGAAACGTCTGGAGTCATCAGTAGCCTCCTACTGATGCTAAGACTATCGGAACTGTATTACTGTTAACAGTATACCTCATCGAACGCCAACTATCAATATTGCTGTTTGTCTTTGAATGCTCGTTGCATCTCACGTTTCGCTTCTTTCTCTTTCAAGTCGTGTCGTTTGTCATACAACTTCTTACCTTTACCGACACCGACGAGAACTTTTGCGAAACCGTCTTTAATATACATCTTCAACGGAACAATCGCAGTCCCTTTTTCTTTCGTCTGACCAATCAATGTACTAATCTGCTTTTTGTGCATGAGTAGTTTACGAGCACGAACGGGATCGTGGTTAAACTGATTCCCTTGTTCGTATGGACTGATGTGCATATTGGAGATCCAAGCTTCATTGTTTCGAATGAGTACGAAAGCGTCTCTCAGCTGCACTTTCCCGTTACGGATCGACTTGATTTCAGTTCCTTGTAGAACAATACCTGCTTCAATTGTTTCTTCAATCGCGAAATCATAGTTGGCTTTCTTATTGACTGCGAGTACTTTGCCTTTGCCTTTTGCCATCGTCACTCACCCTCCCGTGAAACCGAATGGCCAGTTGGCAATTCGGTTCACTTTCTTTTTCTAGGTTTCTGCTTTTTGTTTTTCTTAGCGACACCTTCATAGAACTTCTTCTTATGACTTCCGCCAGAACTCTTAGCAGCTGGTTTGCCAGAATGACTCGGCTTTCCTGCGTCCTCTTTCTTTGGACCTTTGCTTTTCGAATCACCAGAAGGTCTGTTTTTCGCATGAATCACTTTAGGTGTTGCTTTACGGGTTCTATGGAATGTCTTTTTCATATCTGCAATTTCGAAGTCGATTGAAGATTCTTCAGGTTTCACAGCGGTCACACGAACAGTAACTTCATCCCCAATACGGAATTGCTTACCTGTGTGTTCTCCAATCATCATCAATTGACGGTCGTCAAAACGATAGTAGTCGTCTGTCATATAACTAACGTGAACAAGTCCTTCAATTGTGTTCTCAAGCTCGACAAACAATCCAAAATTCGTAACGGATGAAATGATGCCATCGAACTCTTCCCCGATTTTGTCCAGCATGAATTGTGACTTCTTCAATGCATCTGTATCGCGTTCTGCATCGACAGCGCGTCGTTCCATATCGGAAGTGTGCTGCGCAATCTCAGGTAGTTCTGCATCCCAATGTGCAATCGTCTTGCCCGATACGTCTTTTTCGAACAAATACGTACGAATGAGACGATGGACAATTAAGTCTGGATACCGACGAATTGGTGATGTGAAGTGTGTATAATAGTCTGCGGATAAACCGAAGTGACCGAGATTTTCCTGATAATACTTCGCTTGTTGCATCGAACGTAACAACATCGTTGAAATGACCGTCTCTTCAGGAAGGCCTGATATAGACTCTGTAATTTCTTGCAATGCACGAGGATGTATTTTGTTACCAGCACCTTTTACGACGATACCGAAATTCGTAATGAATTCGAATAGACGTTGAAGTTTCTCAGGTTTTGGATCTTCGTGAATTCGGTACATGAACGGGATTTGCATCCAGTGGAAGTGTTCCGCAACGGTTTCGTTTGCAGCAAGCATGAAGTCTTCAATCATACGTTCCGCAACAGTCCGTTCAATAACTTTAATTTCTGTCGGCCAACCTTCTTCATCGACCAAAACTTTTGATTCCTTGAAATCGAAGTCAATCGCACCACGATCTTTACGCTTTTGACGAAGTATTGACGCAAGCTCTGCCATATCCGTTAACATCGGTACGATTTCTGAATACTTCGCGCGTAACTCTTCGTCCATCTGGTCAACGATTTGGTAAACATCATGATACGTCATCCGATAATCAGAGTTAATAATACTCGGATAAATTTCGTGATGAATCACTTTACCTGTTGCGTCTACTGTCATTTCGCACGTAAGTGTTAACCGATCTACGTCTGGATGTAGTGAACAAATGCCGTTAGACAACTTATGAGGAAGCATTGGAATCACACGGTCTGTTAAATAGACACTCGTTCCACGATCATACGCTTCAGCGTCTAGTGGGGAATTCTCAGTAACATAATAACTGACATCAGAAATATGAACCGATAGCGTGTGCGTTCCGTCTTCATTTTTCTCAAGAGAAATGGCATCATCTAGATCCTTCGCGTCTGCACCATCAATCGTGATGGTTAGCATATCTCGTAAGTCTCTTCGATTTAATAGATCAGATTCCTGAATCTCTGCCGGGATTTTGTCTGTTTGTTGAAGAACTTCTGCTGGGAAATCAATTTCAATTCCGTGTTTGTGAATAATTGATAAAATATCAACGCCTGGGTCATTTTTGTGACCTAGTATTTGAACAACCATCCCTGTTGCGGATTTCATATCGCTTGGGAACTCAGTGATTTCAGCAACAACTTTATGCCCTTCTATCGCGCCTAAGTTATTCCCTTTAGCAATGAATAAGTCCATAGGGAGCTTTTTGTCATCCGGAATGACAAATCCGAACCCTTTGTTGTCTTGATACGTGCCAACAACTTTTGTTGTTTTACGTTCAGCGATTCGACTGATTGCGCCTTCTCTTCGATCACCAAAAGAGCTGCTGGAAACGCGGACTAACACGATATCTCCATTCATGGCACCGTTAACTTCATTCGGTGGTATGAAAATATCATCCATCCCTTCTGTTTCAGGTGTAACAAATCCAAACCCTTTTGCGTGACCGATAAATTTACCACGCACAAGATTCATACGTTCAGGCGTACCATAGCGGTTTGTACGTGAACGAATGATGAGTCCTTTTTGTTCTAAATGGACAAGCATTTTCACAAGTTCTTTAAATTCTGCGGCTTGTTCCATACCAAGTAGCTCCTGAATTTCCTGGACAGTTAACGGCTTATATGAATCTTCTTTCATTGATGAAAGGATTTTTTGTTGCAATTCTTTTTCAAAGTTATCCAATTCTCATCCCTCCTTATATTGTTAGTATTACCTGAAGTCGATAGGATTACTCTTCCCAATCAAGCGTCTCCAGAAACTCAAAAATTTCTTCATGTAGCTCATTTTTTTCAGGTCCTAATGTAATAACATGCTTAGATTTCTCATAGTGTGAAATCTTTTTGTTTGTAGATTCCGCATTATCATAGATGATTTGTCCCGAATTCGTATTGATGACTTCATCATGAGTGGATTGGACAACTAATAGTGGAGCATAGATTGTATCCACTTCTTCCCGTACGTTTTCGATAAGCTTCTGAAGATCAACTAATGAAGGCATCGATTTTTCACGAAGTACCGTTACTTCAGCCTCAATAGTTTCCTCTTCTTTTCCTTCGAGCTTTTTATATTCACGCGCGTAATGCAGAACTCCTTCATACATAAGATCCAAAGAACGCATCGACATCGGGGCATTCATTGTAACAATCCCCTTTACCGGTCGCTCTGCACCTAACTTCAAGGAAAATACGCCACCCAGTGATAGTCCGGCTACAGCAATCTGGTCATATCCTGCGTCTTTTAATTGGTTGTATGCTTCAAGTACATCCGGCCACCAGTCATCAGGACCTGTTTGAATGAGTTCTTCTGCAGGACCGCCATGTCCGTGATAATGCGGAGCCAGGGACGTATACCCCTTCTTCTCCAAAAACCGGCCGATCATTCGAACGTCTGCAGAAGTTCCTGTAAAGCCGTGTAGTAGCAGTACTGCTCGCTTTCCATGTTCAAAAAAGAAAGGCTTTGCATGCGAAACTTTCATGCTACCTAACCTCCAATCATTACCAAACCATTTTTAATAAAAAAGCCTGGCCGTACAGATGGCCAGGCGGAAATTGCTTCTTTTTATATTTTCACGATCGCAATCGCCAGTACAAAGAACAGCACGGACAGTACAATTGTAACGCGCTGCAAGACCAGGTCTAGACCGCGTGCCTTTTGCTTACCAAATAACTGTTCAGCACCACCGGAGATGGCTCCTGATAGGCCTGCACTTTTACCCGATTGTAGCAAGACAACGACAATTAGTGAAAGTGAGACAATCACGAGCAATGTCATTAATAACGCGTGCATAATGTTCCACCTCCTGAAAACAGAACTCAACTACCTACTCAGTTTACCAAACTATAGCAATAGAGACAACTGCTGATTCCAGCAGTTGTCTGATAGTTGGTACTTATTGCTGTTTCAAGTTATAAAATGTTTGTTTGCCAAGGTACTGTGCTGTTTCATCGAGCTGATCGTCGATGCGTAGCAATTGGTTATACTTCGCAACACGGTCTGTACGTGAAGGAGCACCTGTCTTAATTTGACCTGCGTTTGTTGCAACTGCAAGATCTGCAATTGTTGTATCTTCTGTTTCGCCTGAACGGTGAGAGATTACTGCAGTATAGCCCGCGCGTTTCGCCATTTCAATGGCGTCAAATGTCTCAGTTAGTGTACCAATTTGGTTCACTTTAACGAGAATCGAGTTCCCTACGCCTTCTTTAATACCACGTGCTAATTTTTCTGTATTTGTTACAAACAAGTCGTCTCCAACAATTTGAACACGTTTGCCTAAGCGATCTGTAAGTAGCTTTGTACCAGCCCAGTCGTTTTCATCCAATCCATCTTCAATTGAAATGATTGGGTACTTGTTACAGAGCTCTTCATACCAGTCGACCATCTCTTCAGATGTTTTGACGATGCCTTCACCAGATAGATGATACTTGCCATCTTCTTTATTGAAGAATTCAGATGCTGCAGCGTCCATTGCAAGCATAATATCTTCGCCTGGTTTGTAGCCCGCTTTTTCGATTGCTTCTACGATTGTAGATAATGCTTCTTCGTTGGAAGATAGGTTTGGTGCGAATCCACCTTCGTCCCCTACTGATGTGTTCAAGCCTTTTTCATGAAGTACCGCTTTCAATCCGTGGAAGATTTCAGCACCCATGCGTAGCGCGTGACGGAATGATTCTGCACCTACTGGCATGATCATGAATTCTTGGATATCGACGTTGTTGTCAGCATGCTCTCCACCGTTGACGATGTTCATCATTGGTACAGGCAATTGCTTAGCATTTACGCCACCAAGATATTGGTACAATGGAATATCTAAGTAGTCTGCTGCTGCGTGAGCAACCGCCATAGAAACACCAAGAATAGCGTTTGCGCCTAGTTTACCTTTATTATCTGTCCCATCAAGTTCAATTAAAGCATGATCGATGACAACTTGGTCGAGAACTGAGTACGTTTCTTCCAATGCATCTGCGATAACTTCGTTGACGTGATCTACTGCTTTAAGTACACCTTTACCTAGATAACGATCTTTGTCGCCATCTCGAAGTTCTACCGCTTCATATTCACCTGTTGACGCACCAGATGGTACAATTGCACGTCCAAATGCTCCACTTTCTGTAAACACTTCGACTTCAACTGTTGGATTCCCTCGTGAGTCGAGCACTTCTCTAGCTTGAACAAGTGTAATGATTGGCATGCAAATCTCTCCCTTTTGTTAAAATAATGGCGTTCCTGTCATTTCTTTCGGTTGCTCAATTCCTAATAACTTTAACATGGTTGGGGCTAAGTCTGCGAGAATACCGCCCTCTCGAAGAGTAACTCCGTCTTTTGTCACGATAACTGGCACTGGATTTGTCGTATGTGCAGTCATCGGTTCGCCTTCAACCGTCATCACTTCATCAGCATTTCCGTGGTCTGCCGTAATAATCGCAGCGCCACCTTTTGCTAATAACACGTCTAAAATGCGACCAACACATTCATCTGTTGTTTCCACTGCTTTCACTGTTGGTTCAAGCATCCCGCTATGACCGACCATATCTGGATTGGCGAGGTTTAGTATGAATGCGTCAATACGATCTTCTTGAATTTCTTCAATCAATGCATCAGTTACTTCATATGCGCTCATCTCAGGTTTCAAGTCATACGTTGCAACTTTAGGAGATGGGATCAAGATACGCTTTTCTCCATCGAATTCTTCTTCTCGTCCACCACTCATAAAGAAGGTAACGTGTGGATACTTTTCAGTTTCCGCAATTCGAAGTTGACGGAGATTGTGCTGCGAAAGTACTTCTCCGATTGTGTTTTTTAAGTCTTGACTAGCAAATACAACTTCAGATGCAACTTCCGCGCTGTAGTCTGTAAAGGTCACAAATTTCAAATTTGTAAACTGTTTTGCTGGAAAACCGTCGAACCCATTTTGAGTAAATGCTCGTGACAATTGAATCGCCCTGTCTGGACGGAAGTTGAAAAATATTGATGCGTCTTCATTAGCTATTTGGATTGGTGCCTTCCCAGCTGGTTGAACGATGAACGGAATAACGAATTCATCTGTCACACCGGCATCATAGGAAGCTTGTATACCTTCAGCTGCCGTTGCATAAACAGGACCTTCACCATTGACCATGACATCATAGGCAAGCTTGACGCGCTCCCAGCGATTGTCGCGGTCCATTGCGTAATAACGTCCAGAGATCGATGCGATTTGTCCGACACCAACAGATTTCATGACTTCTTCCGTCCGTTGAATGTAAGTTAACGCCGTCTTTGGACCGACATCTCTTCCGTCTAAAAATGCATGGACATACACTTCACGAACGCCATTCATTTTAGCGAGTCGTAGTAACGCAAACAAGTGCTCATAATGACTATGGACACCGCCATCTGATAGTAAGCCCATTAAATGGAGTGCGCTGTTATGCTTTTTCGCCTGGTTTACCGCAGCTAGAAGTGCTTCTTTTTCGAAAAAGTCATTTTCACGAATCGATTTGTTTACGCGAGTTAAACTCTGATACACAATTCGGCCCGCACCAATATTCAAATGACCTACTTCAGAATTCCCCATCTGACCTTCTGGTAATCCAACAGCCTCTCCACACGCAGTTAACGTGGAGTGAGGATACGCATTCCAGAGTCGCTCATAGTTTGGCTTCTTCGCATGCGCAACAGCATTTCCGGAAGTTTCTGCGCGCAATCCAAAGCCATCCATGATAATGAGTCCGATAGGTCCTTTAGACATTAGAACCAGCTTCTACAAGTGCTGCAAACGATTCCGGATCGAGACTTGCACCACCGACTAATGCTCCATCAATATCACTCATTGATAGAAGTTCTTCAATGTTTCCAGGCTTTACACTACCACCATATTGGATACGAATAGCTTGTGCGACTGTTTCTGAGTACAGATCTGTGAGTACTGTACGAATTTGCGCACATACTTCGTTCGCATCTTCAGCAGTTGCAGTACGTCCAGTCCCAATCGCCCATACTGGTTCATAGGCAACAATTGAAGAAGAAGCATCTGTCTCATTGACTCCCGCAAACGCTTTCTTAACTTGGTCTGAAACAACCGCAGATGTCTCATTACCTTCACGTTGTTCGAGCGTTTCTCCTACACATACAATTGGTGTAAGTTTGTGTTCAAAAGCAGATTTCACTTTAAGATTCACGGATTCATCCGTCTCGTTATAGTATTGTCTACGTTCAGAATGTCCAAGTACAACAAATTCAACCCCGATACTTTTCAGCATTGTCGGGCTAATTTCTCCTGTAAAAGCACCTTCAACTTCTTCGTGCATAGTTTGAGCACCTATACGTACAGTGGATCCTTTTGCTTTTTCTACAAGTGTCGCTAAATAAGGAGCCGGAGGACAAATGACCGTATCTGCTTGGTCACTTTCCTTCAACTTTCCAGTGAGTGCATCCATAAACGAAATAGCTTCGTCCATAGTTTTATACATTTTCCAATTTCCTGCGATAATCGGTTTTCTCATGTGTAGTACCTCCTTATAAACGGTCGTTTAGTGCTGCAACGCCAGGTAATTCCTTACCTTCCATGAACTCAAGTGACGCTCCGCCACCTGTTGAGATGTGGTCCATTTTGTCTGCTACTTCAAACTTTTCAACTGCAGCAGCAGAATCACCGCCACCAATAATTGTGAAGCCTTTCGTTTCAGCCATCGCTTGTGCAACGCTCTTTGTTCCTTCAGCAAATGGTGCCATTTCAAATACACCCATTGGTCCATTCCAAATAATAAGTTTAGAATCACGAATGACACTGTCATAAAGCTCAGCCGTTTTAGGTCCAATATCTAGGCCCATCCATCCTGTTTCAATGCCAGTGACATCTACAACTTTAGTTTTTGCTATTTCTGAGAAAGAATCCGCGACCTTTACATCGATTGGCAAGTAAAGATTGACTCCTTTTTCTTTTGCTTTTTCAATGAACGATTTTGCAAGGTCGATTTTGTCTTCTTCTACTAGAGAGTCGCCTATTTCGTGCCCTTGAGCACGTGAGAATGTATAGGACAGTCCGCCACCGATAAGAAGGTTGTCGACTTTATCCAACAAGTGGTCGATGACACCAATCTTGTCTTTCACCTTCGCGCCACCAATAATCGCTGTGAATGGACGCTCTGGATCTGATAGCGCTTTCCCGAGTACATCGAGTTCTTTTTCTAGAAGAAGTCCTTGAACACTTGGAAGGTACTCCGCAATTCCTGCTGTTGTTGCATGTGCACGGTGTGCTGCTCCAAATGCATCATTGACGAATACATCTGCAAGCGCGGCAAATTGTTTAGCCAGTTCAGGATTGTTCTTTTCTTCACCTGCATGGAAGCGGACATTTTCAAGTAAAAGAATGTCGCCTTCTTCTAGCTCAGCTACGTGTTGTTCGACTGCTGGACCTGTAGACTCGTCCAATTTCAAAACTGGTTTACCAAGCAATTCAGATAATCGCTTACCTGCTTCTGTCAATCGTGAGTCTTCTTTCACTTCACCTTTAGGACGTCCTAGGTGACTGGCAAGAATAACTTTTGCCCCTTGACTCGCAAGGTATTCGATTGTTGGAACAGCAGCACGGATTCTAGTATCATCTGAAACTTTCCCATTTTCCATAGGTACGTTGAAATCCACGCGACAGAAAACCCGTTTTCCTTTTAGATCTAAGTCTTTCATCGTCATTTTAGCATTCATGCGAACAAACACTCCTATACAACAATTTTGTATTAAAAAAGGAGGAAACGGGCAATACCGTTCCTCCTGCCCATCTATTAAGTATAATCGGTCACAATCTGATAAGCCAGATTTTATGTGCCCGATATATGATAACTAGGGCTGCTTATAGTCCTTTTTTGTTCATGAACAACGCAAGGTCGACACAACGTGCAGCATATCCTTGTTCGTTGTCATACCAGCTGATTACTTTAACCATGTTATCTCCAAGAACCATTGTTGACAAACCGTCTACTGTAGAAGAAGCGTGGTTGCCATTATAGTCTTTCGAAACGAGTGGAAGGTCATTGTAGAACAAGTAGCCTTTCAATTCGTTTTCTGAAGCTTCCTTCAGCGCACGGTTCACGTCTTCAACAGAAACATCTTTCTTCAACTCAGCAACGAAGTCAACAAGCGAAACGTTTGGTGTTGGTACACGTACAGCCATTCCATCGAGTTTCCCTTTTAGTTCAGGAATAACTTTAGTAACAGCAGAAGCTGCGCCTGTAGTTGTTGGGATCATAGACTCTGCAGCGGCACGAGCACGACGGTAGTCTTCGTGTGGAAGGTCAAGAATACGCTGATCATTTGTGTAAGAGTGAATTGTTGTCATCATGCCGCGTTCCACTCCGAATTTGTCGTTCAATACTTTCACGACTGGTGCCAGACAGTTTGTTGTACAAGATGCATTGGATACGTAATGATCTGTTGCTGCATCATATTCTTCTTCATTCACACCCATAACAAGTGTTTTTACATCGCCTTTAGCAGGTGATGAAAGGATAACTTTTTTCGCTCCAGCATCGAGATGCTTCTGCAAGCCTGCAGCGTCGCGGAAGACTCCTGTACTTTCAATAACGATATCAACGTCAAGGTCTTTCCATGGAAGATTAGCAGGATCTTTTTCTGCATAGACACGAATCTTTTTACCATTGATGATAATATGATTTTCATCCGATGTGATATCTGCATCTAGAATTCCGTGAACTGAGTCATACTTCAACAAGTGTGCAAGCATCGGTGCATCTGTTAAGTCATTTACTGCTACAACTTCAAGATCTTCGTGTGCCAAAGTGTCTCTCATTACGATACGTCCAATACGTCCAAATCCATTAATCGCTAATTTTACAGTCATGTAAAATCCCTCCAAGTTTTAGTTTGTATAAATTCATAGCACACACTAGAGTTTTTCCAATGCAGCTAGTTGTAAACAACATGTAGTTAATAATTTTCTAATAAGGCAACCATTTCTTTTGCAGCGCCTTCGTCTGTAATAAGTATGGTTTGCTTCGCAGCTCCACGAAGATACGAAATAATCGCTTCTGCTTTTTCAGAGCCTCCAGCAACAGCTACAATTAATGGAATTCGCTCCAAATGATTTGTTTGAATCCCAACGGTACGAAGTCGATGAACAATTTCACCTGATCCATTGAAGTAGTAACCAAATGCTTCTCCTTTAGCTCCACGAGAAGCAAGCAGCTGTTGCACTTCTTCGTCGGAATCTCTTAAAGATGCCATCTTCTTCGCATCTCCAATTCCGTGAAGCAGACAATCCGTCGATTCGTACAACTCAAGCATTTTCAGCGCAGTTGGCTCTTTCCGGAAGATTGCATGTGCCTGTTCACTAAGTGATTCCGGATAATAGAGTGACTTGTAAGATGCGTCACAAGCGTGAGCAAACGTAGCAGCAATGACATTCGCCTGTTGACCAATGTCTTCACCAACGCCACCTCGTGCTGGTATGAAGATCGTATCTTCAGCACCCGGATAACAGCTTAAGTGCTTTGGAATGGATGCCATCGTCCCACCGCCTGTAACGGCTACGACACGGCCATCGCCAATACGACTCGCAAAAACTGAGGCAGCTTCTGTTCCTAGCAACTCATTAGTTGCACCTGGTTCAGAACTATTTCCTTTGACGATGTGTACGCCCTGGATGGAAAAGAAATCTTTAATGCGTTTTGCAAGTACATTTTTACCATACTGCAATTCAATCATCGGCTCTAGATGTTGCAACACACTTTCACCTTCATCCGTAACAGTCGCTCCTTCTTTCGCAACGCGTATAAGCTGTTGGTTCCGAAGTGTTTCCAGTACAGATCTAGTTTCACGTTCAGACATACCTGCTGTGTCAGCAAGTGGCCGTCTTCCAATGGGGCCGGATGTTTTAATAAGCTTCAGCACGAGATAGCGTTGTTGTAAGATCACCATCAGTTCTGGAACTAACTTTTCTTGCGCTTCAACAATTACCGGTTTCAGATAGACTCCCCCTTCTTTTACCTCAGGACGATTCATGACCCTTTAGGTTGTAAAACGTCCCACCAACAACAAAAAAATATATCTGCTTTCATATCTCATTATACATACTATTCCCGCTACGTTCAAATTTAAACATTCTCTTCTAGAAGTACCACGAGATCTACATAGCTTATGGACCCTGAACAAACGACTGTACCCTCTTTTTCAATAACAGGAATCATAAATACATATTGCTCATGCTTGGCATCATTTTCTTCAATGTTCACTGTTGTCCAGGTTAATGGGTAATCTTCTTGAACAAGCTTCATCATTTGCTCAGCTTCATCGCAAAGCGTACACCCTGGTTTTGTATAAAAAACAACATCCATACTAATCTCCTCCTGAATAGTCACAGTGTAAAATGAAAAAACGATTTACGCAACAACGAACATTGCACAAATCGTTTCGTTTTACCAGCTTCTACCAGCTCCACCTCCTCCAGTAGAGCCACCTCCGCCAAATCCTCCGAAACCACCGCCACCTGATCTACCTGACCCACTACCTCCGCCAAATGATCCTGGGAAAATTATTGGGCCTCCTCGACGTCTACCGCCTGGTCCACCTGAACCACCTGAACCGCCACCTCTTCCAGAATTGAAAAAGATTTGAATGAGGATGAAACCGATCACGATGACTGGGATAATTGGAAATCCGCCTCCATCATCGGTACCGCTTCCTTCTAATGTAGCAACGGGTAATTCATCGCCTTCAAGCCCGTATTCCTTTGCGATTTCATTATAAAACGCTTTGTATGCTTCCATTACAGCCATATCGGGCTCTTGCGCTTCTAAGTAAGGAACAGAAACTTCATCTATAATCCGTCCTATTTTCCCGTCAGGCAATGCGCCTTCTAATCCATAACCTACGATTAGACGGAAATCATTTTCTCCCTTAGCACCACCAGTTCTCACAAATAGCAATGCACCATTTTCTTTTTTTGCATTGCCCAATTTAAACTCTCGAAACTTTTTTACTGCAAAATCCTGAAAATCTTCTCCACCTGTATCAGGAACAACGAGCACTGCAAACTCAGCTCCAGTAGCGCTGTATAATCGTTTACCGTAATCCTCAAGTTCCTGTTGTTGACTTTCAGACAAAATGCCTGACTGATCTTGAATGATATCTACCCCACGTGCTTGAACGTTAGGCTCAATAATCGAGAAGAGAACTAAAAGCATGCCGAGCAGGGCAAATGCCCGAACTGCTATCTTTCTCATTACTCATCGGCTCCAAAATCGACGTCAGGTGCTGATTCTGATCCAGCAACTGCTTTAAAGTACTCTTTCGCATCAAAACCGAAAACGGATGCAACGAGTTTGCCCGGGAACCGCTTCACTGTTTTGTTATAAGAAGCGACCTGCCCATTATAATCTTTTCGTGCCACTGCAATTCGGTTTTCCGTTCCTGCTAATTCATCCATCAACTGTCGGAAGTTTTCATTACTTTTCAATTCCGGATAATTTTCAACAACGACTAGCAATCGGCTTAACGCACCAGATAATTCTGAGTCAGCTGCAGCTTGCTCGCCCGGTCCATTAGCCCCTGCTAATTTCGAACGTGCTTCTGTTACTTGACCAATTACTTCTTTTTCTTGTTTAGCAAAGCCTTTTACCGTGTTCACTAAATTCGGTATCAAGTCCACTCTTCGTTGCAATTGCGTTTCAATTTGAGAATAGGCTTGATCGACATTCTCTTCAGCAGTTACGAATTTGTTATAGCTCGAACTGAAAGTCGCTATAGCAACCACAATAATTGCAACGATAATTCCTATTGGTAACAAGAACTTTTTCAAAATCCCCCGCCTCCTCAGTAATTTACGTAGTGTGCTACTTTCAGAAGTTTACCCTGAATCTAACGTACTCAAAACTTTCTTCCTCAATCTTTAATACGCTTGAGAAATCAAAAAGTTTCTTTATATGAAAAAACCCTATGTCTGAATAGGTTTCAGACACAGGATCAGCGATGTAAACGATTTTGAAATTAGGTGAACGTGACGATTAATCAACTAGCTTCGGACATCAATTTCTCTAATTCCTCTTTAGTGAAAAAGTATGATTCATTACAGTAATGACAATTTGCTTCAGCCTGCCCATCTGTATGAATCATGTCATAAATCTCTTCTTTCCCCAAACTAATGATGGCATTAGAGATTCTTTCCTCTGAGCATTGACACTGAAAACGTACGGGTATCTGCTCCAATATAGTAAGCTGATCCGCACCCATTATCTCTCTAAGTAGGTTTTCCGGTTTGGCATCTTGTGCAAGAAGTGACGGAATTGACTCCATGTCTTGCACATAAGCTTTCACTCGTTCAAATAGTTCTTCGCTAGCACCAGGCATCATTTGGATGATGATTCCACCGGCAAATTGAACGTTGCTATCTGCATCCAGCCTAACTCCCATACTAACAATAGATGGCGTTTGTTCAGAGTTGTTCAGGTACAGTGAAAAATCATCTACGATAGCTCCTGAACCTAGAGGAACCTGCCCTACGAATGGCGCATGCAAACCAATGTATTTAGAGACCGAAAATACGCCATCTGATCCTATTGCTGTTTCCACGTCTAATTGGTCCAGCTCAGTAAAGTCCAAACCCATCTTAGGATTTGCAACATATCCTCGAACTTCACCGTCAGCATTCGCATCCACTGAAACGGTACCAATCGGACCTCCGCCATTTACTTTCATCGTCAATTTGTCGGCACCTTTTAATGTCATCCCTAGCATCACACCTGCAGTTAACATCTGACCAAGTGCTTCAGTAGAAGCGCGCAATGTATCATGCCTACGTCTAGCTTCTTCCACTATTTCTGTCGTTATTACGGAGTAGGCACGAAGTTGTCCTTCATACGCGATAGCTTTCACTAGGTAGTCACCCATTTTTTCTTCCCCCCTATCGGTAGCCTCCCCATGTCTATTCACCTTCACAAATCTTCCCCTTGTTTCTCCAGACGAAGCTTTTCAGGAGTAACGTCATTACCAAGTGGGTCAATCACTGTCATTCCTGAAAAAGTGTTGCGGACCTGACCACTTATTTCTCTCAAATAATCTTCTCGTAATACTTGTTGCCAAACACGCTCCGCATTTGTCAATCCTTCTTGTCGCTCTTTCTTTGCTAATTCATTAATTCTAGTTAAACTTTCAATCATGTTATGCCCACTCTTTTCAATTTATTAAACAAACGAACCTCTATGGTCGCTTGATTTACTTTTTTCTATTAGGAAACACTTTTAACTTTTGAATAACACTCATTCAAAAGATGGAAAGTGCGGTAACACATGTTCTCCTACTTCTTGCAGTAAGTCTTCTATCGGACGCGTGCTCGAACGCAGGTTTAACACGACGTGATTCACTCCAATTTCTTGTAAAGCATATAGATAGTCGATCAAAAACTTACGTCCTGATCTAAATCCCACAATGACCGGTACAGGGTTTGGAGCCGCTGACGAGTTCTCTACTAAGTCGATAACGAGAGGCTGTGAAAACGGCTTAAATGTAGGTGTAGTATCCCGCCAAAGCTTGGTGATTTCGCGTTGTTTCTTCAGTTCCTGAGCATAAAACAACCAACCATCTGTATGCTCTGCTAGCCACTCTACAGTTTGTCCCGAAAACCCGGTTCCGAAAATAGGAATTGCACCTAATTTCGGTTTAGGAATAATATCACCCGCAGTCATTCCTACGCGTTCTGTCAGAAGTTCCGGAAAAGCTTCCTTCCATACTTTTTTCATTACAAATACAGATTCCTTGAATAGCGCTGACCTCTTTGTCCCATCCACTTTAAACGCTGGAAATTCAATCGCACGATCTCCTGTCGCAATCCCGAACAAAAAACGCTGTTGTGACATTTCGTCTAACGAAGCCGCTGACTTTGCTAGATGTAGAGGATGGCGGAGTGTCGTTACCGCGCTAGCCGTTCCAAGTGCAAGTCTTTTTGTATGGGCGACGACATACGCCAGTAAGATAAACGGATCATACAAGACGCCACCATCCCCAAAGTCCGGGTCTAACAATGGTGAATCTCTCACGAATAATGAAGCAAATCCCATATCATCCGTACTTTTTACAAGTGCCATTTGTTCGACTAGTGTTAACTTGCTAATTTCTCCTGAGTTTTTCTCCGTCGGGAGTGTGATTCCTAGAGTTAATTTATGTTCTTTGAATGTACGCGCAAAACCATTATGCGACTGAAAATCAATCATTATATATCCTCCGTTGTTTCGTAGCCCATAGTTAGACGACCATCTGTTGCTCAATCCACTGTTCGAGCGTTTTTAACTCTTCTCGCAAATGCTCTGCATGCATATCTTCAGAAAGCGATGCTATTGTCTTTCGCTTCATCACATTTTTCCAGGCTGCTTCAGCATCATCCATTAAATCTACTAATAAACAGCATCGATCTTCTTTGTCCAATTCAAGCATATCGTCAAGAATCCCACTAGAAGAGTAAAGGGACTGCTGTCCTTCAATCGCCAGATAGACATCATAAATACGAATGTCCTTAGCTTTCTGCTTTAACTTGAATCCCCCTTTAACACCTGCGGTGGAGGCTATTAAATCGGCACACACTAACTTTCGTAGCATTTTCTTCGAATACGTCGGCGAAGTTCCTAATTGATGACTAATGGCTTCTCCAGGAAGTACCGCCTTTTCTGGCAGCAGATTGAGTAAGAGAATGGCGTAGATGGATTGTTCAAATCCCGCTTTCATTTGCAATAGTGTCTCCTCCTTAGCTGACATAATAGAATCCCGCTCAACTTAACATCGTGGATAATAGTTATCTATATTAGATCACTATACACCAAACTGACTAAAAGTAAAGTCTGCGAGGTTCTGTCTGTTTTCTATTAGAAAACATATATGGAACGGATATATGTAATGGACTCGCATTTTTGCTTAGCTCAAGTTTTTCCTAGCCTTAATGTATAAAAAAACAAAAAAACCCCTACACTTGTAGAAAACAAGTGTAGGGGTTTAGTATGCCCTCGGCGGGAGTCGAACCCACATTTCAAGCTTCGGAGGCTTGCGTGCTATCCATTGCACCACCGGTCAGGTGGACGGCATAGAACGCTGATATGACGCTAGGTGTGCGTATAAGCTGACGTAGTGCTACGTGCTTCCCGTTCAATTTACGTATGTTAAGCATATCATGACGGTGAATGTCGGTCAATACGTAACTAGCGGGTACTTGTACGTTTGAGCGAAGTTATCAGCGTTAAAACCGTCTGTGAAGCGCCTGCTATTGCTGAACGCCAAAAAGCGCCTACGCAGGGGGCCACGTAAGACGCTCGTATGACTACGTATGATTTAGTAATACCGCGGAAGGGGATTCGCGGCTTACCGGTATGACTTAGTAGGGTTTAGTATGACAAGCCGCTTATTTACGCTTGCGGGGCTTCGCTGGCAAGCCGATTTTGCGTCCATGATCCATAATTGCACGCGCCTGTTCCTGCGCAAGTTCCTTCTTCGTCTGCTTCGCCATATATAACGCCTCCAAAACTATGATACTCGTAGTATGGACGGGCAATCTGCTTCTTATACAACGGATTGCATACGCCCCGCTCCCCGAGCATATCGTAAGTTAAGTCTGCTACACGAATACACGTTAGCAGGGAAAAACGGACGAAAGGACGATGAGATGTCAGTGGGGGATAGCGTTAAACGGAAGCAACGGAGCGATAAGAAGCGTCAGTCAGCGCCAACGATTTCGATTGTATTGAAGGACACGATTCACCGCCTATCTTATATCACGGATACGCCGGTCAAAGATGTCGCGGAGGCCATTTGCGTTAGCGGACTTACCTCTCGGAAAGTAATCGAGCATCTGTCGCAACATTTCCGACGTGATCTACGTTTGGGGCAGACCGTCTATATCGGCGATATTGGTCGGCCGTCTATGCAGCACAAAGTAGCCGCGGGGAAAACTGAACGCATATCAATACGATTCCAGGCGCATGACTTCGAGCATATAGCTACGCTGGCTTTCGCTTTGGACGTAACACCATCGAGGGCGACCGCACTTCTGTTAGACGCTGCAATCCGTAATAGCGAATTTCTGAACGACTACGTGCGGGAATACTTGGCGCGAGAACTTGATGAGCGCCGCATGATCGAACTGAAACGCGTAATGAAATATCTGCGGAAGAATAATCCGTATGAATCGGATCTGACGTGGACGCATTTGCTGACGTACATTTACGATGAAGTTAAAGACGGAGCGCAGTCGATGGCCGACGGAGTGGGAACGTTTATTACAAAGTGGAAGTGATGCTAACCTATCGAGTTTAAAAAAAATGTAGCGCGATATTTTTAGTTTGAAACGTATTTTCCAAACGTAGAATTTTACCGTGTAAGTACGACCCAGCAGACAGGCCACATTGCGACCACCGGCCTTGGGGTCACGCGATTTCCACACGATAAAAGACGCGACACTCCGCTGTTATTCGGGAGCATTGCGTCTATTTGTGATTGATTTGATTACGATTAAACTCGCGTTTCATTCGCTTTCAGCTTTCGTTTCTGTCGAGTTAAAGTCGCTTTGCTTATTCCTGTTAATCGTTCAACTTCCGTGTAACTATTCGACTCTAGCAACGCCATAGCGTGACTTAGTTGTTGCTTCGTATACTTAGGCTTCCGCCCCTCTACGAGCGTCCCATTACGCCGTGCCTGCGCCTTCCCCTCCGCTAACCGTTCCACTATCATATCGCGCTCGAACTCGGCGAATCCGCTTAGTATCGTTAGGAGTAAGCGTCCTGTCGTCGTGTCCTCAACTACGCCCATATTAAGGATATGCACACGAACACCTTGCGTCATGAGCGCCCTTATAAGGGATATAGCGTCGGCTGCGGTACGGGCAAAGCGGTCTAGCTTAGTGACGACGAGTGTATCGCCGGGCTTGAGTAGCGCCAGCACCTCTTGAAACTTCGGCCTGTTTACATTGGTACCCGTTACCTTCTCGCTGAATATAGCGTCGCAGCCTTCCGCCTGCAGCCGCTCTAATTGATCCTCTAGTTCTTGCGTAAAGCCCGACACTCGCGCGTATCCGTATTTCATATAAAACCGCCCCCTCCGTAATGACTACGAGTTATGATTACGTTATAAGGCAATGATAGCACGGAAAATTACCGTAGTCAACACTGTGCATATTTGATTACGAACGTACATTCTTTATCAGCGTCTAATCCCGTCTAACGCCAACCCCGCGAGTTTGGCAGCCGTCCGCCCACCAGCGCTAGTTGCCCGGCTTAGACGCCATAACCTTACGCAGTATTACGGTTCCCAAAACGTTGAGCCACCCCTTGCGTCGACGCCTGCTGCCCGCTAATCCACGCCCCCAACGGACATCATCGGACACCTAAACGCCTGCCTTCGATTGACTTCCTTCTATTATAGCGTCAAGCATAACGCCTTTACACGCAATGTCCGCCCATACAACGCAAAAAGGCGGAGCCATCGCAGTGTCACCCGCAATAGCTCCGCCCGTGGGTAACGTAAGGTCAGTCGTTGTTAGTCGCTTTGAGCGCAGCCAGTCGCGCTTTAATATCGTCGATGTTAGACCCCTCACCCTTTTGCGATGTGGTCACGTCTACCTTATCGGATAGCATACCGTGCGCCTGCAGTAAGACGCGCAGCATTGCGGCATTGCCGTCCTTTAGGATCAAGTCGGGGATCGCGGCCATTACGCGTGGCAAGTCGCCCGCTGTATTGCGCACGATTGTCTGTTTTAATTCCGTGTAAAATGCGTCCTTTTGGCGCCAGCGACGCAGCGTCCTTTCATCTACGCCAACCTCCGCGGCCACCTCTGCGTAAGATAGACCGCCGTTGTTCGGTAAAGCTAAGTATTCAATCGCACGTAATTGCGCTGCTGATAGTTTAGTTTTCGTCATATTATCGTCTCCATTCCGTTGTAATTAAATAGACGGACAGCCGAAGCCATCCGCCCTGTTGCTTATGCCATTTGCGCGCCTTCACGCTCTATCAACGTTGCAATCTCCGTTAGAATGTCGCGTGCGACTAACTTGCTGTCACCGCTTTCTCCACTAATAACGAAGTCACCCGTAAACGTGAACGTATTAGTCGGCTCATTCTTCGCCTTGTCTGACGATCCGTAGTTATATGAGCGGTTGTCGTTGCTAACGCTTGCGGACGCTGCCTCGTAATCCATACCGGAATAAGACTCACGCTCGCGCTTCTTCTCATCAAAGTTAATGACGTTGCTGATTGGCGCCGGTCTGAACGATGCGCCCACGTCCGGCATTTGCATACGGTCATAAGCATCGGCTTCACGACGTGTCAAAACGCGCTCCCCCTTGTGCAGAATCGCTCGATGTCCGTCTTTTGCTACGCGATCAATCCCGTGATAATGCGACTTAGCAGGGCCACCGCCGAGGAACTTGCCAACTGCGCCAGCTGCTCCGCTAATCTTGCCGCCGATTGTGTTAATCCATTCCGGGACTTTTACGGACGACAATATCTTCGAGAATGTACGTAGCAGATCGGTTACGCCACTTATGAATCCGCCGACCTTATCAAATGCGCCACCGAGTTTCTCGATTATAGGAGCCGCTAATTCGAGCGAAGTCTTAAATAGCCCGGTCATGAAGTTGACGAACGGACTTAGAATCGTATCCCAAACGATTTTGAGAATATTAAAGTTTAACTCTATCGCTGCTCCGAGTAAGTCGAGTACAGGCCCGACAACTTTCCATAGCAATTGGAATATATCAATCGCATGAGTAACCGCTGGAACGATGATGTTATTAAAGACCATTTGCGCTACGTCTGCGATAATTCCGAAAGCTACAGCGATTCCTGTGAATACCGGAGCCAGTACATTCCATAGAGTCGTAAATACGCTCATTAACGTTGTTCCGAACCCCTTGAAAGCACCTAATAGCGTTTCAATTCCCGGCTGAACTGCCGTTATGAAGTTCGTTACCGACGTTTTGATGCTCTCGAATGCGCTCTTAACGTTGTCGAGTACGTTCGTAATCGATCCAATCGCTTCCGGTGACAAGCCAAGTGCCTGCGCTAATCCGACCGTTCCGCCTTCACTGAACGCCTTCTTGAAATTGTTATAGGTTTCCTTAATCTTATCGAGTGCAGCCGTCAAGCCGCCGCTGAACGCGAATAGCCGCTGAATTTGCTCGGTATTGAAACCGGAATCAAGCCACGTATTCAAGGCGCCTGCATTATCGCCTGTGAACGCTTGATACAGCCCTTTGACCGAACCGACGATGCCGCCTATCGCTTGGTCGAGTTGAGCCTTAAATTCGTATAGCTGGTCAATCTGCTTGCCGCTGAGTCCTGCTTTAAGGAACTGCTCAACGGCGTCGCGTCTTTCCCCCGTGAACATCTCGTAGAAACCTTTCATCGCGCTAACTACACTTTCTACCGCGCCCCTGAATGTTTCCGAGTTATTGTAGAACGCTTGGAATCCGAGGACTGCGCCTGTAATTGCCAACGCGATTAAACCTAGTGGGCTCACTAGGAACCCTAACGCTAATCCAATCGCCGTAATAGTTCCCGCTACTGCTCCGACTGCCAGTACAGCGCCACCAAAGATAAGTAACGCCTTGCCGACCGGTTTAAGAAGCGGCCCCAGTGGCTTGAAAGCTGCCCCGAGTTCCATTACCTTATCGACTAAGGCTGGAATCTTCTCGACCGCTTTCGTCGCTGTTTTGATTACACCACGAAGTCTTTCGCCGATCTTATCGAAGATTTGAAGATTCGCTTCTTCTTGTGCCGACTTGAATAGTTTGATGTCTGCGCCTAAGTTATCGGAAATAATGTTAGCCATCGTCTTAGCGGCTCCACCGGCGTTTTCCATTTCACCCGTAAACTCTCGCAACGCTTCTGGCCCTGCTGTCATAAGTGAGGCGAGTCCCGGCCCTGCGTTTAGTCCAACGAGTTCGATTGCGTCAGCCGCAGTCAATCCGCTGTCCTTCAAGTTCTGCAAGATGTCCGCTAGGCTGTTTACTTTCGGGTTTACGTCCTCAACGGATAAGCCGACCCTGCCGAGTTGCCTTGCGAGTGCTTTCGTCGGATCTCCTAGTGCGCCGATTACTCCCCGCATCGCGGTTCCGGCACGTTCTCCTTGAATACCGGCGTTAGAAAGCATTCCGATTCCGGCCGCTACTTCTTCGAGGCTTACGCCCATTGCCGATGCGATAGGAGCAATATAGGACATCGCCATCCCCATCTGCTCAACGTCGGTATTTGCGTTAGCTGCGGCTTGCGCCAGTACGTCCGCGATTCTTCCCATATCTTCCGCTTTCAAGTTGAATCCGGTCATTACGTTGGATGCGATGTCGGCCGCTCGTCCGAGGTCAAGTTGCCCCGCTGTAGCTAAGTCGAGTAAGCCCGGCATCGTCGCTAGGATTTCGTTTGTCTTGAATCCAGCTTGTCCAAGGAATGCTTGGGCATCTGCTGCTTGAGTGGCACTATGAATGGTACTTTTTCCCAATTCACGCGCCTGTGCGGATAATTTCTCCATTTCTTCGCCTGTTGCGCCACTGACCGCTTGAACCTTCGACATCGTAGTCGAGAAGTCTATGCCGGTCTGTATGACGCTCTTACCGATTGCAGCCATTCCGGTTGCTACGCCTAGCCCCGCTAAAACTCCGCCTAGCTTAGAAAAGCCTGACGTTAGCGAGCGCGTGCGCTTTTCCGCTCCTTGCATTGAACGCGTAGCGCGGTTCATTTTGCCGGATAAATCGTCTTGTAATCGTAATCTAGCGACAAGATCGAGGGCCATTACGTTTCAACTCCGCTGGCTAGTGCCATTGCTTCTTGCGTCAGTGAGACAACGGCGCTTAGGTTGCCTTGCTCCACGGCTTTAATGACTGCATAGAACTTAGTTGCAACCGGCTCTAGACGTTCATCGCTTCGCATCTTGGCGAGTGGTGCGCGATAGCTTGTAATCCGGTGAATCTTGACCCGGTTTACGTTGCCTGCGGCATTAATGTATTCCGCGAGTTCGTTTGACAGCGCGACCAACTTCTCGATGCGCTCATGATATAAATTCTCCATTTCTCTCAACTCCTTGTTTTGGGAAATAAAAAAGAACGCCGGCTAGGGCGCTCTCAAAAGGGATATATGACTACTGCTCCATGCACGCGGATTCCACACCGGGCGCCTTCATCGCAGTAAATTCGTGTTATTCGTTTAGCTGTTGCTGTGCGATAAATTTCGCCTTCAGTTTCACGTAGCGTAGTGCTGCGTCGTCGTTAGATCGTTTGTACTCGGCTTCGTTAAACAGTCGGGAAAGTGCGCTCGCATCGACGTTATAAACGCTGATGTCTACGTCTGCGACCGTCTTGTCTGACTCGGCTGCTCGTAATTCGATATGCTCGTCCTCAAAAAATCTAATCGGGTTGTATTTGATAATCATAAATAATCCGCTCCATTCGTTTTTTTTAGTTTTTATTCTGCGTCTTGCTCTGCTTCAAACGCTGACGGATTGTTAGCGTATCGGCTGTACTCTTTACCGACTGCTTGTCCGATTGCGTCTAGTTGAACACCGCCCGAGCGCCAAATGTCTTGCCCTTGCTTGCTTCCGCCTTCGATAACGGACTGCGCTTGTTTGATTTCTGGCGATGCGGCTACTTCGTTCAGTCCGGCTACCAAGCGTTGCAACTGCACTTTGTATTCGGGCGCCTTTGTGCCGGCTAGTCCCGTTACTTCGCTTACAATCTGCGGTAAAACTTCTTTCAGCTTGCCGACTAGATACGGATCGTTCGTCTTTCCGGCGAAATCTTTCGCTAGTTGCAAGGCGCTGTCTGGATTAGTCGATAGCATTAATCCCGTTTGGAACTCGGCTAATTGACGGGTAAACGACTGTACTACCAAATCAGACGGCTTATTTGCCGGATCATTTAGCAACTGCTCGGCCGCTACTTGCGCCTGTACAGCGGCTTTATCGTATTCGGCACGCATCGTAGCGGCTTTCTTAACGAACTCGGCACCCTTCTTGCTTTTAAACTCTTTCAACTTTGCGTCGCGACCGGCTGGCGATAGCATAGTGTCGTATTTTAATTCGGATTGCTTCTCGGCTACCGCGTTTTTAAATTCGTGGGCAATTGAAGTAGTGCTTTTCTCGATTTCGTACATCTTGTCTAGTACTGTTTGTAGGTTTGTCATTTGTAAAATCCCCTTTTAATTGTTTTTGGTGTTCCCTAGGCGTGTTGCAACTTCATCGTCAAATAGACGGTCTCGCTCGCTTGGTGTCCGCGACTCATTTACTTCCGCTTTGTCAGCCGCGATTGCTGCCTTCATACTTGCGATACCTTTGCGCCACTTGTCGGTGCGATAATCCTTACTCATACGTCATCACCCGCTAACTGCTCTAGTACGGATCGCATCGTATCGCTTTCTAGGACATACGCGATCTCAATCGGGTCTAAGTCGGCAGGTAGGTCGATATGAGTCGTTTTGCCGGCTTGGTCGTCGACGTAAATTCTCCGGATAGTTGAATCGTAATAAACTTTCTTCACTCGCTCACGACCGTTTCCGGCACTGCCTGTAATTCATCCTGTAGCGTGCTGATATACGACTCGCTCTGCGTATGTCGGAGGCAATTCATCATCACGATATAGGCGTCCCCGTACTCCGTTGTCTCGATCGTCACCGATTCGCTGATGCCACTATTTTGATTTGTCATCTTAATCGTTGCGGTAAAGTGATTCGTGGTATCGGCTTTAGTATTAATTTCTAACGTGTGATCTTCCATGCCCTTGTAGTGCTTAGTAAAAAATCTTTGAACCTTATCTAGCGTTTCGACTTTAATCATTTTTCATCAATCTCCCTTTTGGCCACTGCAATGGCTGTTTGTAGTCCGGCTCTGTACGTCCGGCCGTGATCCTTGCTGTAACTAACGTGGACTCTGTGGAAGTCGCTAACGTGATTGCGCGATGTACGAGCCGTCATGTGATTCGTAAATACAACGCCGGTCTGTCCTTCTTCCAGTCGGCCGCTAACATCACGTAACCACTGGCGCAATAATTCCTTTTGACTCGCAGGGCCAACATAAACGGAATCCATCGCAACTGCTTTGTAATTCTCGTCTAGCCCCGTCACCGAATACGCCTTATCGCCATCCGTCGTCCACGCCACATGAACCACGAATCTTATTACGTTTTCCATGCGTTGCCTCCCGTCATTCCGTGCAATTAGAACCGCTATAAACGCTATGCCTAACATAGACAAGCGGATACTTTCACCACGTCAAATAAGGCGGTTCTAACACGGTTTAAACGTGCATTAATCGCCCAAAGTGTACGGATTCATAATCGCTTACTGTACTGTTCCGCGTCGTATTGCACACGCTTGTTTCTTCTTACCTCGGCTGCGCAGGATTCGCAATATTTCTGTCGGTTGCTCGTCCTTACAATCTGCGTATTGCATCGCTCGCAATAATAGGGATTGTCCGGCGTTCCTGCTTTGCCTGCGTTGTACAGCGCTTCGATAACCGTATCGCCCGGTATGACCGCTTGCTCCGCGTATTTGCACGTTTTGCCGACGTCGTAAATCAACGGGCAGAGTCGACCGCCCGTGCTGTCCGTTTCTAAATGGCATAAGCCGTTGCCTGCGTAACTGGCGCAGTTCTTTTTAACGTAGCTGCTAACCCTTGCGTTTTGCATCGTTTCCCCCCCCTTAACCTCTAACTTCTCGCGCGTCAATTAAAAAATCGCCCAGTTCGTCACGGGCGACTCTTGCTTTTGTATGCGTTTCAGTTCGTGGATCAGCTTCGTGGTCGATTGCGATTTGAACTAGCCGGATTGCAGCGTCAACGATCGGAGAGGCTTCGAGTTTCTGCAGTTCCTTTAGGTCACCGCTTAGAACGTCCGTAAGGTCATGCGTGCCGTAACAATCTAATGTCGACATTGCGGCTGTCATCGTGTGCGTTACGACCTTGTTTGCTGCGGATTTCTTGATTTCAATTTGCATAATCATCTTCTCCTTGACTTAATTTATTTGACATGGTATTATTTAATGGGAAAGACTTTTCAATTTCCCTCATACGTTCAGAAAAATAAAGAACTTTCCTAATATCTATAACTCGTGCAATCTTCGCACGGGTGCGCTCACTGACGTTTCGTCGGCCAGCCTCTATATGGCTTACATGCGATGGACTGATGCCTAACAATTCGCCGAACTCGGCTTTAGACATATCCTTGCTTAGTCGGATTTGCTTGAAGTCTTGACTGTTCATCTTTTTACCTCCAATTCATGTCTTTTTCCCCAAAAAAGTATACGGGCTCGCGATGCCCTTCTACTATATATGGGAAAATTCCCCTAGCTATTTTCTAGTTTTCGTGGTTGTTCCTACAATTCATTTAACTTATTTTACGCCATCCCTCGCGATCTTCTTCGCCATGCAACATCCGTGCTTCTTCTAGCGACTTGAACGTCTTAACCTCGCCACCCTCGGCATATCCGCCGTCGGCTCTACGAAGTTTCACCGGTACTACCTCGCGTTTTTTATTGATTTGCTCCTCGATTTCGTCAGCTTCACCCACCCGCTCATATACACGCGCCTCATCGCCCACCGTTTCCGCAAGCCTGTCCGCATAAAAGTAAACGGGTAAGTACGATCCGTTCGTCTTGTAGCGATTATCTGCGTCCTTCTGTCCAAGTCTGCAGGCTTCGCAGCAATACGTAGCGTCGGATCGCTTGGCCGGGCGTCGTAGAAAGTTGTCTTTCGACGTTGGGAACATATTGAGGCAGTACATATACTTGCATCGGCGCCAGGTTTTTCGTTCCGCGCGGTAATCCGTCCAAGTGCGCCTTTTTGCCTCAATTAGTAACTTGTAGTCGGAATACAACGACGTGATCGAGTAGTCTGCGCGCTCGACGTATTCTTTTGAGTTGACCGGAGGCGCTGCTTTGATTATGAATTGTTCGGCACGTTCATTCGCAGTTATCATATTTCTAGCGGAGCCTTCGAGCGAATTATTGCCAGCGCGCTTGAGCTGCATATCCGTGACGTTGGCGTATACGTCGAGGAGGTTCGACTTACGGCGCGGGAAGTCCTTGCTGTAATGGACGGCGTGGACGGGCTTTATTCTAAACATCCCCTGCCTAGTCAACTCTCTTTCAATTATCCTAGAAACTCCATTACAGGCAATTCCCTCATACAACATAAATTTAATTTTATATTCGGCGACAATACACCTAACTGTTTCTAGTGACTTCCCATGAAGAACATGCCTATTTTCATCGTGATAGATAAAGTTTGATACTCTTTCCTCAATTGTTATATGTTCGCCAACTTTTATAAAAGCGTGGATTGCCTTAAGTTCTTCAATCGTCAATGGTTTCATTTGAGTTATCCCCTTTAGTAGTTTTATTTGGAAGTTTGTTCAGTCACCTCTTAAATCTCGTAATTCGCCCATGCCTTCAATAGTCCACGCATACGCGACGATGGTAGAAACAGCTTAATCGGCTTGCCATTGCGTATCTGCGAGCGCCATATCCACTGCAACAGGTCGCTGACCGCAAGTAATTCCTCATCAACTTTGACGCCGTTGTCTTGGAAGAATGACGCAACATGAGGGTTCATGTATTTGTTGTAGATGTAAGCAAGCGCCCACTTATCTTGGTATGCGTTGGTAGCCCGAGCGTTCAGCGGAATACAAACCTCGGCTTTCCCTCCCTTTCGGTTAGGCTCCTTAAATCCGCGCGGCTGTATCGTTTTTTCAATCTGCTTGAGCGTTGAATAATAAACGTCCGACTTCTTCGCGCCCAATACGTTTTGGAAGTAGTTGTATAGCGCTTTGTTAATTTCTTCCATGACATCGATGTCAGATCGCTTCAAGTAGGATGAACTTAACGCGTTCTTTCGCTCTCCGATTGCATTCTGCTTTCCGTCGAATATATCAATCAGTGCGTAATGTGCCTCGCGTCCCTCATTCTTGGCGTCGTATTCCGTCAATGCGTAGCCGTCGCCTTCTGATTTAACCGCCCTGTAATCGTAATCAAAGCGATACAGGTCGAAGTAATAGCGTTGCATCTGCCCACGAAACAGGTACGTCATGATGTAGACTCGACTGACTGCGCGGAATACCGACGGCGGGAACGCCCATACCAGAAACTTGCCGCGATGATAGAACAGGTTGCCGGCTTGTGCGAGTAAGCGAATGTCCTTGTAACGGCTGTCATCGTAAGGATCGCCGCACCATTCCACGCGATTTTCCTTAACAACGATGTCGCCCGACCTTTCCAGCTTCTTGATGTCCGCCTGCTTGACGTTTACCGGCTCGACGCAATCCATAACCTCGTCCAAAATCAGCGTGTAGCCACTGTCCGTCAGTAATTCGATTAATTCGTCGTCAGCCGTCTGAAATAGCGAGTGCGTGGACGTGATGTCGTCACCTCTTACAATTAAATCCTTTAGGCTCCGCATCTTACGTCCTTCATCGTTGACGTTGTTAGGCTCGATGAAATTCCGATTCGTGACGCCTTCTTTCACGCGAGCAACTTCGTCTAGGAATGGCGTTATATAGATAAACTTCTCAAGCGGACCAGCGGCGTTCATGTGCTGAATCGCCCAACTCGTCTTACCCGTCCCCATAATTGAATCGATTACCGTAATTTCCGTCATAGTAATTCCCCCAGTTTAGTAGTTTTGTTCTTGCTACCCGATACCGTTTAGAAACGTATTTAGGAAGGTAGCGTCCTAAAATTCTCTAGGAACGTTATACCTATGCGGTTTGTAGAGGGCCATCCTTAAAAGGAAATAGTACACTTTATCGATAGTCCGACAACAATGCTTTAGCATTTTGGCGTATCTCTTAGGCTGTTTACAGCTAACGTCAAGACCTAAGTGATTCCTCCTGCTACCGCAGTCGGGACTATGTTAGATAACGCTTATATCGCATCCTCCAAGTTCCTGCATCCTATAACCTATTGCCGGTCTTTCCTTACAACGTAAAGGCGTTCAATCACGTTGTCGGGTAGTCCGCTTGGCGCTCATGATCTCGACTAGTGCCGCGGCAAATTCTTCCGAGTTATCGAATATCCATACGATATGCCCCGGTAGTTGTCGACTTGGCTCCGTATCGACCGCCGGAAAGCCGGCGGCCATTAGTTCGCGTGCAACTCGCATAGAACGGATGCAGCGACGTTTATCCGACATCTACTCACCCCTTTTCATTGTTAAGATGCTCAATCTTTATCACACGTGTCTATTAGGATTTCCGGGAAACAAAAGTCGTAGCAACTACAATCCCCCATGAGAATTTGCCCTTTCGCCTTTTCTAGTTCGTGAAAACAAACTCCGTTGTCCTCGAATAGCTGAAATATATCATCTTCGGATAATTCTTTTCTTACTGGAGGACATTCGGGATTCTCGTAAATTAACTTCGTAGGCTCTCCGTTTGCTATCACTAGAAAGGCAGCCCCCGCACCTTTGTATTGACCTTCAACTGCTGTGCCGATTAGTTTAATGTGATCCATTACCCCACTCTTTGTGATGTTAGTTGACTTTGTCATAATCAATCTCTCCATTTCGTTGTTTTATTTGGTGATGCCACGGAAATGATTCGCCAAAATCATTCCCCCTACTTGTATAATCGTTTGAAACAGACGGACTCGGAGTTATTCCGCAAATTCTTTTTGGTTAATTTTCCGTCCTATTATATATGCGGACTAAAAATCGGATTTTGGGACACAGCTCCGTAGTTTCTTTTCCGGAAACTTTCGCGCGCCCCCTACTTATATATACGTTTGGAATCGTCGAGTGCGGAGTTTTAGCGCAAAATAAAAAGAACGAGTTTGGCGCCCCGTTCCGTTTATGTAGTTATTCGGCTGTCCCGCTCCGATTGGCGTCGGTTGCGGGATCATTTTTAACGCGGGGCTGTTGGCGCAACCGGCGCGCACCGTACGTACTTACACGGCCACTGCAACGTCCTGTGGCGTAATCAAGCGTGTGAATGGCGCTGTAAGCAACGTAGCAAGCTGTATGTCTGTTAACGCTGTACAGCCCGTCCTAGCACGCTCATGGACGCCTGTTGTCGCTAGGAATACGCGAGGCTCGACGTTGTAAACATCGCCCGTGCTTGCGATTGTGACGTTGTACCAGCCGATTATTGAACGTGTGTATGAAATCTGGACGCCGATCCGCGCAAGTTTCGGATTATCCCAGTCCGTGCGTCCGAATTGGTCGACTTCCCAAGTTGCGTGAAAGTGTTGCTGTGCCTCGTCGACGCCTACTGCGCAATATTTGCCTGCGATAAGTGTAGGCTCCGTTAGTGATAGTGCTCCGTGGAAATCTGTTGTGATCGTCATAATTGATCTCTCCATTTCGTATAGTTACGTATCGGGTCGGACGTTTGACGTAAACCTATGAACCTACTATACCCATACTTACGGGATACGTCAACCTCTTTACGAAACTTCTTTTGTATCGTACAATGAACTCAACGGAAACGGGGGTTTTATCATGGAAGCAACGGTTAAAATAACACTTGAGCAGACGATTAAAGCTGCTAAGACATCACGTAACGGAATCGCAGTAGAGGGTAAGATACGGCCAGCAACGATTAATGAACTGTGTAAAGGCGAAAGTAAGGCGATTTCGTTTGAAACGCTCCGCAAAATAGTCGATGCGTTAAATACGCTCGATACGTCGGGTAAGCAGCATACGATTGAGGACGTAATGACAATCGAATACAAATAAAAAGCCCTGACGCTTAGATGCGCCGGGCTTTTGTTTGTTTATGGATAATTACAGCTGAGCTTTAGCTGTTTTATAGTATGCTGCGAACGTGACGTTGCTATAAAACCAGCGGTCTAGTTCTGGATTATATGCTGATCCATCTTTATTATAAAGAAAACCATCTGCTTCGTGTGGTTCAAATAAACCGGACTGGATAATTTCAATCATTCGATCTCCAGCATAATGACTCTCGACAAGACTTTTAAACGCTACTTTAATATCACGATAGAATAAATCATGGCTATTTAGTTCCCTACTTTTTATCACATAATCAATCCCCTTATAATTTATTGAAAATTCCAACACACCATAAGTTTAATGTATAGTAAGCTATAAAACAATCCCCATCCCTTGCAATATTTCCCTTAATCTTTTATGTATTCTCACTTGACTTATACGCTCCTCAAATCAGCGAATGGAAGGCGTGCTTCAGGAAATCGGCGCGGTTTCGTTACCTTACTTCTAAAAACGAATAGAATCGTAGTTAGAAATAAAGTAACGACAGCATTTCGTTCAGCTATGGATGAAGCCCGAGGGTTCCCGTATGCCCTTGTTGTATCGGAGTATCTCTACTCACATATTCCCGCCGCTTTACCGTCCACGTCGATTACAGAATACGTTTACCCGTGCCGTAACACGCCGGTAAACCTAGCCAGACCGTTAAGGGTCGTCCTCACCCATTCATCACCCAACGCAACAAGGAACGTCTTAACGGGCGATATAGTCTAGTTATTGCAGCGGCAAGACGAACCGGTCAAGGTTAGATTAACGACGTATTAGTAGGCAATTCCACGTCGGATTATCACTAAAAATGGGCGTACTTAATAGACCTTGCATATATCGGATTTTTTCGATAAGATGAAGGTACATACACTCTGGGCAAACTTAGTGTAATCATATGTAATTGTGGAGGTCGGGCGCTCGAACGCTTGGCCTCTTTTTATTTGATTCCTTTTTCTATTGCTTCGTCGAGGTCGGTCGAATAGATCGCAACATACTTCCTTAATTCCGTAATATCTGAATGTCCCATAAGCTGTTGTAACGTGAATATATCTACGCCGGCTTTTATCTTAAACTTGGCGAACGTCCTTCTGAATACGTGTGGACTGCATTGCACATCTTCCAGTACGCCCGACCGTCGCCCATGTTCTCGTATTTGATACTGTATAGAACGTGCATTAAGCGGCTTGTCGTCGATAGTAATGAATAGTGACGATGTAAACTCGTCCAATCCGCGAACCTTCATGTAGGCACGCAGAACAGATTGCAATCGCTTCGTCATCGGGATGCGGCGCGCGTATCCGTTCTTAGTACGTTGAATATTGATCGCACGATCCGGAAATACTACGTCTGCTGTACGGATTGCTTCGAGTTCTGACAGGCGTATGCCCGTATCTGCGAACGTCAACATAATCGCAAGGTCACGCACGCCCTCAAACGTCGATATATCCGGCGCTTCGAGTAATCGCTTTAATTGCGCTTGCGTGTACGTTGCCCCTACCGTGTGACGCATCTTGAGCAACGGAACCTCGGCCGCAGCGTTAGTAGACGTATAGCCCTTCTTAACGCAGTAGTTGCCGAAGATGCGAGCCGTGCGCACACGTATGTTGATAGTCGACGGGGCGTACCCTTTAGCGACTTGCAGCCGGATAAAGTCCTCGAAGTCGGGCGCCTTCACCTCACGTATATCCGTAAGGTCGACGCCTTGATCGACGAAAGACTTCCTTAACTGATTCAGTTCCTTAGCGTAGCTGGACGCCGTGTGCTTCGATAGACCTTTGATAGCGCTGTACTGGATAAAATCGTCAACGGCCGCCTCATACGAAATAATTCTATCGATAGGCTGACCTATAACCGACTTCAAACCTTCATATATCGCTGGATTGACCGTTCTACTTTTTTTAGACAACGAAAAACCCCCGCTCAAAATACGTATTTCTACGTAAATCGAACGGGGGTTCCCGTACCTACGTCTTAGAGATTCGGACTATAAAAACGTCTGAATTAGCGTGTAGGTGTGCGTATAAGCTTCGTAGTGCTATCGGCTTTAAACGCTGTCATATAGCGGTTACATCGTATGCCCTCGGCGGGAGTCGAACCCACATTTCAAGCTTCGGAGGCTTGCGTGCTATCCATTGCACCACGAGGGCGCGTTACATATATATTTGCAGCGGACAAGTTATAGTATACGTGCTGTAGAAACTAAAAGCAACAAATTTTTGTAAAGCGTTATATTTGACCTTAGTTGACCATACTATGTATGATAAAGTCATGGTTAGGCGGGATACCGCATTAACATACGACATATTCAACTATTAAAAGGGAGGAACTGAAATGAACTTAATTCCTACAGTTATTGAAACGACGAATCGCGGAGAGCGTGCGTATGACATATACTCCCGCTTGCTAAAAGACCGTATTATTATGCTAGGTAGCGCAATCGACGACAACGTAGCTAACTCCATTGTAGCTCAATTGCTATTCCTTGAATCCGAAGATCCGGACAAAGACATCTCTATCTACATTAACAGTCCAGGAGGAAGCATTACAGCGGGTATGGCTATTTATGATACGATGCAATACATTAAGCCAAACATCCAGACAATTTGTATCGGGATGGCTGCTTCAATGGGCTCGTTCTTACTTGCAGCAGGTACAAAAGGAAAACGTTATGCGCTTCCTAACGCTGAAGTAATGATTCACCAACCACTTGGTGGCGCTCAAGGTCAAGCAACTGAAATTGAAATTGCAGCGAAGCACATTCTCTTCATCCGCGAAAAACTTAACCAAATTCTTTCTGAGCGTACAGGTCAACCGATCGAAGTCATTCAAAAAGATACAGATCGTGATAACTTCATGACCGCTGAACGTGCAAGAGATTATGGCTTAATTGACCACATTATCACACGTAGCGATATGAAAGAGTCCGAGACTAAATAATACTACTCACATGAATGGCGTCCTGTACCTATACAGGGCGCCTTTTATTGTTCTCCTTGCACAAAGGCAGCTAACGCTTCAACAGCTTGCTCTTCGTCATTACCATCAGCGATGAGCGTCACTGTGCTCCCTTGAGCGATTGCCAAACTCATGACACCCATAATACTTTTCGCATTCACCTGACGCTTTTCACGTTTTACAAATAGATCCGATGTATAGCGGTTCGCTTCTTGCACAAATAGCGCTGCTTGCCTCGCTTGTAAGCCAGGCTTTATTAATACTTCAGCGGTTTTCTCAATCATTTTTCTTGCCTCCTCTCTATTTATTCGTAATTCCACCTACTCGAACACCTTCAGCAATCTCATCAATTTTTCTTAGTCGGTGATTGACTCCGGATTTACTGACTGGCCCACCTGATAGCATTTCGCCTAGTTCTTTTAACGTAACGTCTTGATATTCTACCCGCATATGTGCGATTTCCTGTAAGCGATCTGGAAGTTGATCCAACCCGATTGTCGCTTGGATAAGTTTTATGTTTTCCACTTGCCGCTGTGCTGCGCTAATGGTCTTGTTTAGATTTGCAGTTTCACAGTTCACTAACCGGTTCACACTGTTGCGCATATCTCGAACGATCCGTATATCTTCAAATCTCATTAAAGCAACGTGTGCTCCAATAATACTAAGGAAATCTGCTATCTTCTCAGCCTCTTTCAAATAAGCTACGAATCCTTTTTTACGTTCAATGGATTTACCATTCAACTGATAGTCATTCATCAAATCCACTAATGCATCGGAGTGTTCAGCGTACATTGAAAATACTTCCAAGTGATAGGAAGAAGTTTCGGGATTATTGACTGACCCACCTGCGAGGAAAGCTCCACGTAAATAAGCACGTTTGCAGCAATCATTCGGAATGATTGCTTTTGAGATTGACTGTTTCGATTGAAACGTATTCGTTAAAATGTCTAAGTCATCCAACAGTTGGCGTGCGCCTTCTCGGATTCTACAAATATAGACGTTATTCTTCTTCAACCGCATTTTACGTCGTACGAGTAACTCGACTTTGTAGGAGTATAACTTTTTTAGATTGGAATACAGTCTTCTAGCAATAGCTGCGTTTTCTGTCTGGACATCCAAGCTGATTGTTTTATTGGAAAACGAGAGAACGCCGTTCATTCGAATGAATGCTGCGACTTCTGCTTTTGTACAGCAATCTTCTGCTTCTATTTGCGTCAGTTCTTTTTTTGTTTCGGATGCGAAAGACATGAAATCTCCCCTTTCTCGGTGACAATCACGTCTGGTTTATTGTAGATTCGTCTGTTATGTAAGATACGAACCATTTAGCTACTTTTTCTGCATCGTGTAATACGCGCTCATTTTCAGCGAGCGCAATGTCTTCTTGCCAAATTGCTGGAACCAACTTTTGTAATTCTTCTAAATCACGTTCAACGGGCCATGACGTCACGGTTTGCCCCGCTTCTGATAACAACGGTGTAATGTCCGTATTATTGAGAAGAACTGCGTCTAAAAACGGCTTACCTACGTGATCATAGAGAGCTGCAACATGCTCAGATGCTGTATATCTGTATGTTTCGCCTCTTTGAGTCGTTAAATTTCCGACATAGACTTTACGTGCGGTACTTTTCAAAAGAGCATCTCTAATGTCTTGGACTAGTAAGGACGGAAGAATACTCGTATATAAACTGCCCGGACCGATGATGATTAGGTCTGCCTGATGAATTTCTTCCAGTGTTTCCGGTAACGGTTTTGCATCTTGAGGAGATAAGTATACACGACGAATTTTGCGTGCGTACATCGGAATTTTAGATTCACCTGTCACAATCGTTCCATCGTCAAGCTCCGCGTGCAACTTAATGCGATGATTGGCTGCAGGCAGTACTTTCCCTTTAATATTAAGAACTTGACCTGTTTTTTTAACCGCACTCGCAAAATCACCTGTTATATCCGTCATTGCTGCGAGCATTAAATTCCCAAGGGAATGGCCATGTAAATCGTCTTCTGTTGTAAAACGATATTGGAAAAGTTGCTCGATTAGAGGTTCAACGTCTGAAAGCGCTGCCATCACCTTTCGGACATCACCGGGAGGCGGGATATCGTATTGATCCAATAGCCTCCCTGAACTTCCACCATCGTCTGCAACTGTAACAACGGCAGTTAAATCGACTGGATACTTTTTCAATCCCCGTAGCAATGTCGACAAACCTGTACCGCCTCCAAACACCACAATCTTCTTGCGGCTATTTGGTGTTGTCATAGCGTCAACCCTTTCTTTTTTCGATGTGTTGGTGAGTGACATAAGTTGTATAGTCGTCTTGGAAAAGACTTCCGAAGTATTCAGCCAGCGTAACTGAGCGATGTTGTCCACCTGTGCAGCCGAAAGCGATTACTACTTGGGATTTTCCTTCATTCTTATATTGAGGTATTAGGAACTTGAATAAGTCCGTCAATTTTTCAATTAATGTTTGGGTGTCTTCCATTTTCAGGACATACTCATACACATCCTTATCGAGCCCCGTTTGTGGACGCATCGATTCAATGTAATATGGATTTGGAAGGAAGCGGACATCGAATACGACATCGGCGTCAATCGGCATGCCGTGTTTAAAGCCGAAGGAGATGAAGTTTAACGTGAAGTTCTCGCCTTCACCTACTGAAAATTCTGCAATGATTTTATCTCTTAATTCTTTCGATTTCAGACGAGATGTATTTATAATGGAGCGTGCACGACCTTTGACATCACTTAATAGACCACGTTCTTTTTGAATGCCTGTTAGCGGCTGTCTTCCATTCGCTAAAGGGTGCGACCTACGGGTTTCTTTGTAACGGCTTACTAGTGTTTCGTCATCTGCCTCTAGAAAGAGAATACGAGTTGTGACGCTCTCCATTCGAGTTAAGTTATCAATTGCATCGACCAGTGCGTCAAATAACCCTCCGCCACGAGTGTCAATTACTGCAGCGATTTTAGATTTTTTGTCCGCTGATTTCAACATCAAATCGAGAAATGTCCCGAGTAACTCGGGTGGTAAATTATCGATGCAGTAGTACCCCATATCTTCGAAACTTTGCATCGCAACTGACTTACCAGCTCCAGACATCCCCGTAATAATAACAAGTTCGAGTTCTTCAGAATGCGCGTCGATTTCCATCGGCTCAATCACCTTCCATAGAGTTTTGAATTTTTTCATCAAGAAGCTCAAAGTCTTCAGTATACGTAAATGTACCATATTGTATTCCAGGGCTAGAACTAGCGAATAGCAAATTAGTGCGATCGCCTTCAGCCATCGGAAGTGTATTCAAAGATTCTGTCGGATGCCACTCAAGTTCTCCCTCAATCGTATGAGTCATTGGAGTACCTGTCAGGTCGTGGGCAACAAATGTATACAGCATCCATTCGTCCACCACTTCTTCACCCTTTCGGATGACCATAGTAAATACGCCTTTCAAATTCGGGTCAACTGGCTTTGCACCGGTCTCTTCTGTAAATTCACGCACTGCAGTTTCCATAATTGACTCGCCAGCATCCATCTTGCCGCCAGGAGCAACATACCATCCTCTGCGTGGTTTTTTCAGTAATAATGTTTTCCCATCCTTTACGACGAGAAGGTTTACAATTCTTTGCATAATCGTTGCCTCACTTCTATTTGTTCACATAGTAATAAGTATAATCGATTTCTGTGAAAAACGACACAAAAAGAAGCTGCCAGAATGGTTCTCTCCGGCAGCCTAAAAGTTTATTCTAAAATAGGGGGTCATTCAACACTCTTAGTATAACCGATATCTATTTCAGGAACGTTACAAAATTGTTAAAGTTGCGTTAAGAAAAGACTTTCACTCACACTTGTGTTTCAAGTGATTCGGTTAATTCTTCCACATACTTTTGGCATGATTGAGCAGCAATACTTCCGTCACCTGTAGCTGTAACAACTTGGCGCAACAGTTTTTCGCGCACGTCACCAGCGGCGTAGATTCCAGGAATCGCTGTTTCCATTACATCATTCGTTTTAATATAGCCATTCTCATCCAAAATGCCGAGATTTTCAAATGGCTTAGTGATCGGGTCAAGTCCGATGTAGATAAACATACCTTCTGTCTTGTGCTCACGCTCGGAACCGTCTTCAGTCGAAACAAGTGTCACAGAATCAATCTTACCATCTTTGCCGTGAACTTCTTTAACTGTTGTGTTCCAGATAAAGTCAATCTTCTCGTTCGCAAATGCCCGCTCTTGAACAATCTTCTGTGCACGCAACTCATCGCGTCGGTGAATGATTGTCACTTTGCTAGCAAAGCGAGTCAAATACGTTCCTTCTTCAACAGCAGAATCTCCGCCACCAATAACAATGATTTCTTTGTTTTTGAAGAATGCGCCATCACAAACCGCACAATAACTAACCCCGCGGCCTGTTAACTCTGCTTCACCAGGAATACCCATTTTACGGTATTCAGCGCCTGTCGTAATAATAATGGAACGAGCTCTATACTCTTTACCGCTCGCAACGATTGTTTTATATTCTTTACCATCAATAATTTCTTTTACATCCCCATACGCATACTCCGCTCCAAAGCGTTTTGCGTGGTCAAACATCTTAGTAGATAAGTCAGGCCCAAGAATAGACTCGAAACCAGGATAGTTTTCAATTTCTTCCGTACTTGCCATTTGGCCGCCTGGCACTCCTCGTTCCAACATGAGTGTCGACATATTAGCGCGTGCCGTATATACTCCTGCAGTCATGCCCGCAGGTCCTGCTCCAATAATAATCACATCATATATTGTTTCAGCTGACATTCTAGTTCCTCCTCTAATAACTACTTCTGTTCAAATCGTATAAGGTTTCTGACTTTCCATCAACTTATTTGCTTACTATCCTCAATGCGATTAAACCGGTATTCTAAGAGAAGTTCGGTAGGAATTCAAATAGTTCACTTACGTACTTTGTCAGAGTCGCAGTACTTATCCCATATAATGCGGCTAAACTCGTTTTCGTGACACCTTTACTTCTAGACGAGTGGAACATGTAATCTGCAGCTGCCGCAATCGCTTTCGGATTCTTGAATGGATACTGTTTTGAAGCTCCGATTTCAAACAGCGAAAACCACATTTGGAACAAGTGCGTTCCTTCTTCATCCAGCGGATTGTGTTGCTCATAGAGAAATTCAGTTGCTTGTATCGCACGATTGAATGATTTATCTTCAATTGTTTTTTCAACTAGATGGTAATCTAGACTGCACGCAAGCACGAGCTTCTCTAAATCTCCTAATTTCTCTACTTCGATGTACAAAGGATGCGCAATGATTTCTTGTTTATGGATGGACTTCCCAAGTAAAAAGTAGCCGAACATCCGCTCACTTATATACTCATTCGAGATTTTGTCCAATAGGAATTGCTTGTCCTGCGTGTAAATTGACGTATCCATTTGTTCTTCAGCCTTTACATCAAGCCAAGGCTGAAGTCCTTCTTTTGAAGGATCGAGATCGATAAGTCGACTGAATGCGACTTCCGCCTGTGCACGATGCCCCGAGAAGAACGCAGCGTGTGCGAGCCAAAAGTAGAAGCCGGCATCTCCTTCAAATCCCTTTTTCTGAATACTACGAAGCCAGTGATACGCTTCTTTATGATTTCCGATGAGCGCAAATGTAGCACCCAACTTATAACGGTTTTCAAACTGATAAGGACGTATTTTTACAAGCAATTCAATAAGTGGCTTCAGCTTTTCCTGATCGCCTTCATAGTAATAAAATACAGCAAGATTGCATAGAGCATGAATGTTCCCTTGGTCTTTACGCAAGACGTCGTATAGCAGTTCCAACGCGTCCGTTGTGTCGCCTCGATAGAAATAAGCAAGTGCCAAGTTATTGAAAGATGACCAGGACTCTGGATAATCCACAACGATATCCTCTAGAACAGAGACTGCTTTGTCGAACTCTCCAGACTCCATAAGACGGCGCGCCTTCTCTTGCAAGAGGTGCACTTCTTCGTCTCCAGGCTCATCATCCCAAAGCGCTGCTTCTTGCTCCGCAAATTCAATAATCTCTTTTGCTTCATCGGAAAGTTCTCCGTCAGGTGCAACTTTTATATACTTTTCTGCAAACAACTTCGCTTCTCGTAAAATCCCTAAATGAGCATGGATTTCAGCCAAATAGAAAATGACATCTCGATGTGTCGGATCCAGCTCATAGGCTTGCATGAGTAAATCGAGCGCCTCTTCAAAGCGCCCTTCTTCCATAACCATCACTCCGTATTGCATGACGATTTCAGGATTATCCGGACTTAGTTCCATAGCCCGTTTCAAATATTTCAGCGCCTCTGGAAACTGATCTTTCTGAATCTCAGTGAGCGCTCGTTCGTAATAAAAATCACCGTCAGGGACAAATGAAATAATTTTGTTAGTTTTATGTTGCTCGTTTTTATCCAAACAGATTCCTCCGAAAAAACAAGAAGGAACGCAAAAACGTCCCTTCTCGCAATATGTCTACAGTATACCATAACTTCTTTTGGACTACGTTAAACCTTAAATGGTTTTTGTTTTTGGGCAGCGCGTTGTTCTGCTGTATAAATAATACGAACTGGATTCCCTCCTGCAAAAGCACCTGCAGGTATGTCTTTATTCACAAGAGATGCCGCTGAAATCACGGCTCCATTTCCAATAGTTACACCAGGAAGGATCGTTGAGTTTGCACCAATCATTACTTCATCCCCTATTATGACGTTCCCAATTCGGTATTCATCGATTAAATATTCGTGTGCTAAAATCGTTGAATTGAACCCGATAATCGTATTGTTCCCAATACGTATCCGTTCAGGGAACATCACATCAGGAAACACCATGAGCGCGACCGCGGTTTGATGACCGACTTCCATCCGCAAAAATGTCCGATACAACCAATTCTTCACTCCGAAAAACGGGGTGTAACGAGCTAGTTGAATCACGATGAAGTTTTTCGCCACTTTATAAATCGACACGGATGTGTACAAGTTCCAAAGGGAATTCCCTTCCCCTTTCACGTCAAAGCGATCTGTTTTTCTCATTTGTCAGATACACCTAGTATTCCGTAAAGGTCAGAAATATGATTCAACATATAGTCTGGGTTAAAAGTCGAAAGAAATTCCTTCCCCTTCAACGACCAAGCAACTCCCGCTGTCAGAACTCCTGCGTTTTTCCCACCTTCAATATCATGGAAATTATCTCCGACCATTATGACTTCCTCTTTTGATACATTCATTCGTTGCATCGCAAGCAATAACGGCTCGGGATCGGGCTTAGGTCGTTTCACATCATCTAGGCCAATAACTGTTTCGAAAAGATGGCCGATGCCAAGCAACTGCAATCCCTTTCCCACCATATCCTTGCGCTTCGTAGAAACGATTGCCATACGGATTCCGTTGTCTACCAAACGCGTCAATGTCTCAGGAACGCCATCAAACGGCGTTGCGAGAAGATCATGATTTAGAATGTTCCATGTTCTGTATTCTTCAATCATCGCTTCCGTTTTAGAAGGATCCATCGCATTGAATGTCTCAGCTAACGTTGGCCCTAGAAAAGGTAAGATTTTTGTCCGAGTATACTGCCCAGGATAATGTCGATCTAGCAGTTGTTCGAACGATTGCATAATTAGTTCATTTGTATCGAGTAAGGTACCGTCCAAGTCGAACAGGACGGTGGTGATTTTATTAGCCATTTGCAACAAACGCCTCCCCTTCCAGTTTCTTCACTAGCTTTTGTCTCCAGAAAAATGCAACGGCTATCGTTAACACAAATGCCGTTATCACTCGTATGAGTAGAAGCGGCCAAACTGAAATCCCTAAAGGAACAAACAACAGCGTATCTTCAATAACCGCGTGACATGCTACTAAAAATATAAACGATAACGTCGCATCCCGTTTACTTACACCATCTTCTTGAACGGCCTGGATCATCACGCCAGCTCCGTATGCAAGACCAATGACAAGACCTGCGACTAACGTTAACGAAGCATTCGGCTGAACGCCAATTAGTTTTGTGACAGGTGTGAATTTTGCTGAAAACTTTTCTAAGTAGTTTCTGTCCTTCAAGAACTGGACCACAATCATAAGAGGTATAACAATAAGTGCGAGTTGTAAGACACCGAACGACGCCTTCTGAACGCCTAATAAGAAAATCTCTAACCACCCATTAGGAACAACAGCAGTTTCAGGTGAAATTCCGTATTTCGCAATTTCTCCACCACCACGCCAAACGAGGTTGATGACAATACCTGAAAGTGCAGCTAGACCAAATCGTACGACTAAGACAATCCACAGTTTTACCCCAACTTTTAACGCTACGCCTGTCTCAATGAACAAGTTGTGCGCAAAGCTCAGCATCACGGCGAGTATGAAAACTTCCTTTACAGTTAAATCGAGTGATAGAATTCCGGCAATCCCCGCATACAAATTTAGCGCATTACCAAGAACTAATGGAATTGCAGCTTCTCCACTTAGTCCGAACAAGCTCATGAATGGTGAAATGAGTTTTACGAGCCAAGGTAAAATTGGAGTATGCTGCAAAATCACAACTAAAATAGTGATTGGGAAAATAATCTTCCCTAGGGACCATGTCGTTTTCAGACCTGCCCCAAGACCATTTCGAAATGTGGAGAATGCACGTTTATTTGTCATTGTACCTCACATCCATTTTCATAATAAACCTACGATAAATCAGTAAACCAAGACCAATGAGTACACCTATAATAGAAACTACTTGAGCAGCGCGAAGTGTTCCGCCATACAAACTATCAGTTCGCATTCCTTCAATGAAGAAACGACCAACTGAATACCAAGTTATATAGAAGAAGAAGATTTCACCACGCTTCAAATTGACTCTGCGCAATATCAATATTAGTGCCAGACCTAAGAGATTCCACATCGACTCGTACAAAAACGTAGGATGGTATGTGATGCCTTCGATTGTCATCTGATTCATAATCCAGTCAGGAATAATTGTGTTATCTAGGAACGATTGAGACACTGGCCCACCGTGTGCTTCCTGATTCATGAAATTTCCCCAACGACCAATGATTTGTCCAATCAGCAATCCGGGCGCTGTAATATCAGCGACTTTCCAGAATGACACTCCGCGCTTTTTCGTAAAAATAACGGCTGTAATAATGGCACCAATTAACGCACCGTGAATCGCGATGCCGCCTTCCCAAATCTTAATAATGTCCCCAGGATGATCTTTATAGAAATCCCACGAGAAAATCACATAATAGATGCGGGCTGAAATAATAGAAATTGGAACTGCCCATATTAGCATATCTGTTAATAAATCAGGATGCATATTCTGTTTAACCATTTCTTTTTGCACGAGTAAAAATGCCAAGATGATTCCGGTTGCAATTAATATTCCATACCAACGGACTTCGAATGTCCCAAATGAAAATGCAATTGGATCGATCGCTAATAATGTATTCATCTACCGGAGAATCCCCTTTTTTTCTGCTGCAGCCGCCTTTTGACTAATCACTGCATCCAGTTTGTTTGTAAATTCCTCTGCTGCATTAATGCCTAAAGATTTTAACCGATAATCCATAGCAGCCACTTCGATAATAACGGATAAGTTACGACCGGGGCGGACAGGCACAATGAGCTTAGTCACCTCAGAATCCATAATTTTAAGTTTGTCTTCGTCTACACCTAGACGGTCGTACATTTTTTCAGGGTCCCATAGTTCGAGGTCAATGACGAGTACGACTCGCTTGTCATCTTTTACGGAACTAGCACCAAACAGCGTCATGATGTCGATAATTCCAACACCCCGAATCTCCAACATATGCTGTAAGAGAGGAGGCGGACTTCCGATTAAGATATTTTTTGCAACCTCGCGAATTTCTACAGAATCATCCGCAATGAGACGATGTCCTCGTTTGACGAGTTCTAGTGCTGTCTCACTTTTACCGACACCACTCTTACCTGTAATGAGCACACCAATTCCGTAGACATCGACTAACACACCGTGCAACGTTTCCATTGGTGCAAGTCGGCCTGCTAAGAAGTTCGTCAACATGCCAGAGAGCCTTGTTGTTGGGACATCCGCACCTAGTACACTTATTCCCATGCGTTCTGCAGCCGCTTCAAGCTCTGGTGGAAGAGTTACGCCATGAGCAAGTACAAATGCCGGCGTATCAGGGGTACACAGCAAATTCATCCGCTCTATCCGATGTTCTTCCGGAAGCATTTCAAAAAATGAAATTTCTGTTTTACCGAGAAGTTGAATGCGCGTTCGTGGATAGAAATCGAAGTATCCAGCCATTTCAAGCCCTGGTCGAGAAATATCGCTGATTTCTATAGTCCGTTCGACTCCTTGAGCACCTGCGAGTAATTCCAAGTCAAATCGTTCCTGCATATCTTTTACCGTGACTCCAGCCATCTGACAGCCACCTCCATATTCATTTAATGTCTATGCATCATTCTACCATTGTACACATCATTTTGAACGGATTTTAAATCCTATTCCGTTTAATCCTCTACTTTTTGCTTCCATGCAAAAAACCATCCCCCGTGTATAGCTCGGGAGATGGCTACTTCTACTTATTAAACGTTCTTTTCAGGATTGTAACAAAGTACTACGGATCCGGTTTTAGATTCTGCAAACAAGTGTAACGTACTTGGAGAATCAGAAACGTCTTTTTTGAAGTTGATGGATCGATGTAACAACTGATCCTGATTGGAAGTTTTCTCAACGTCCGGGAGTTTCAAGCTCAAACTTCCGATTGTTGACGTTATGCCACCAACGAGTGATAACGTACTCGGCACGTACAATTCAATATTACCACCTACGCTTTTCACATCTACCTTTTCAGGACTTTCGTGGGTAGTTGTTACAGAGATAGCACCATTCAGTGTACGTGCTTCAGTTTCTTTAACTTTCCCATCAATGTAAATCAGACCATTTACGGTTTGGGCATCGAGTTTAGTACTATCGATACTTAATAATCGAATTTCACCATTCAATGTCTCAATTTCAACTTCATCGGACTTCACATAACTCGCGCTAACTTTCCCGTTGGCTGTTTTCACTCGAATTAAATTCGCTTCGAGGTTACGAACGTCAAACCCACCGTTCAACAAGCGTACGGAAATTTTGCGATAAGTTTTTTTAGGTACAGTAAGAGTTGTGTTCACTTGTACAGTCTTCGAATTACTCGAAATTCTAAAACTGCTTTCATCTGCTACACAGATGAGTTTCTCCATGAACTCTTTCTTTGCTTCTTCTTCAGAATTAGAGGTGAAGGTTTTCACTGAAAAAACAGCAGAAATTTCGTCTCCTTCACCTGGTACGATCGATAGCTTCCCATTATCGATATCTAAGATAAGCTCTTCGACGTCTTTTCCATCTTTTTGTAGCGAATGTTCGAATCTAACAGCGCTACCGAAAGGATTTTCTATATCAAACTCTTTAACCTTTTGTACTGCAGTTTGCATGAATTGCATGAACTGATCACCAACATTCGTTAAATCCTTGCGAATGTCTTCCATGAATTCTTCCGCAGAATCACCCATTCTTCCGTACTTAGAAGAATTCTCTTTTTCCTTAGGTGGGTCTTCTTTAGTAAATTGCTTCTGATAGTCTTCTTCAGACTCTTTCTTAAGGAAGTCAGTTGGCATTGTATGGTCGGCAGGAGCACTCTCTGGCTTAGTAACTGGATCTGTTTCAGACAAATTCTCTAATAACGTCAATGCCTCGTCCATTGTAATCTTTCCATTTTCAAGCATTGTCAAAATGCGTTTTCGCTCGTTTTGCATTTCTTTTCGCCTCCCTAGTGGAATGATGGTGCCGGTCTCATTTTATTAATACGGTTCGCAACCGAAAAAGTTTCACACTACTGGATTTTCGGCTTGTTCAAGTCTTGCAGACATCCGTTTTCGATCCCGTTCCAATATCGGCTTCAAATACTTACCTGTATAGGATTTCTTATTCCCCGCAACTTGTTCCGGAGTTCCTGTTGCAATAATTTGTCCACCCTTGTCTCCGCCTTCAGGCCCAAGGTCAATAATATGGTCTACAGTTTTAATGACATCTAAATTGTGTTCAATGACTAAGACGGTATTTCCTGAATCAACTAATCGTTCCAAGACCTTCAACAGTTTCGCAATATCATGGACATGAAGCCCTGTAGTCGGTTCATCCAAGATATAGAACGATTTCCCGTTCGATCGCTTATGCAACTCGGATGCGAGTTTCACTCGCTGCGCTTCACCACCGGATAACGTCGTTGCAGGCTGTCCTAATTGTACATACCCTAATCCGACGTCAACAATCGTTTGAAGTTTACGTTGGATCTTAGGAATGTTCTCAAAAAATTCTGAAGCGGTTTCGGCTGTCATTTCGAGTACGTCTGCTATGTTTTTCCCTTTGTACATAACTTCAAGCGTTTCACGATTGTATCGCTTACCATGACAGATATCACACGGTACATAGACATCTGGAAGGAAGTGCATTTCAATCTTCAAGATTCCATCTCCGCGACACGCTTCACAGCGTCCACCTTTGACGTTAAAGCTGAATCGTCCTTTTTTGTATCCACGTACCTTCGCTTCGTTGGTCATTGCGAATACGTCCCGTACATCATCGAATACCCCAGTATACGTAGCGGGATTCGAACGTGGCGTCCGTCCGATTGGGGATTGGTCGATTTCGATGACCTTTTCTAATTCTTCCAATCCGTCCACGCTTTTATACGCACCTGGACGTTGTTTAGATCGGTTCAACTTCTGCGCTAATATTTTATATAGCACATTGTTGATAAGAGTACTTTTACCAGAACCCGAAACACCTGTTACAGCAATGAACTGGCCTAACGGGAAATCGACATTCACTTTTTTAAGGTTATTTTCAGTTGCCCCTTTTATAGTGATTATACGACCGTCAGCTTTGCGTCGCTCAATCGGTAATGGGATGTAACGTTTCCCACTCAAATATTGTCCCGTCAGTGAATTCGGATCTGCCATAACTTCTTCAGGAGTTCCTGCTGATACGATTTCACCACCTGCTACACCTGCACCAGGTCCAATATCGATCAGATAATCCGCCTCCATCATCGTATCTTCATCATGCTCAACGACAATTAACGTGTTTCCGATATCCCGCATGCTTTTCAACGTACTGATGAGACGATCATTATCTCGCTGATGAAGACCAATTGAAGGTTCATCCAAAATGTATAGGACACCGGTTAATCTGGAACCAATTTGCGTCGCCAAGCGAATCCGTTGAGCTTCCCCACCTGACAGCGTTCCTGCTGCTCGTGATAATGTCAGATAATCGAGTCCAACATTGACGAGGAATCCAAGACGTTCGTTAATTTCACGGAGGATCAGTTCCGCAATCTTCGTATCCTTCTCAGATAACTCTAAGTTATCAAAAAATGCCAGCGCTTCTGTAATCGATTTCTGCGTTACTAGGCCGATATGAATATCTGCTACTTTGACAGCAAGAGACTCGGCTTTTAACCGGTATCCGCCACACGTTGGGCATGGACGTTGAGCCATATACTTCTCCATTTGTTCGCGTACATAATCTGAAGACGTTTCTTTAAATCTCCGATCGACATTGGACAAAACACCTTCGAAGTAAATTGCATTATCACGTGTTTGTCCGAACTCATTTGTATATTTAAAGCGGATCTTTTCATCATTTGAGCCATATAGGATTTTGTCAAGATCATCTGTCGCCATTTCACTAACTGGACAGTCCATTGAAATTCCATAATGAGTAGCAACAGTTTTTAGAAGCTCCGGATAATATTGTGAACTCGTCGGAATCCAAGGAACAATCGCGTTGTCTTTTAAAGAGAGCGTTGGATCTGGAATTACTAGATCAGGGTCCACTTCTAATTTCATACCAAGACCATCGCAGTCCGGACATGCACCAAATGGGCTGTTGAACGAAAACATGCGTGGTTCAAGTTCTCCTATTGAAAATCCACAGATTGGACACGCATGATGCTCACTAAACATCAATTCTTCCCCATCAATAACATCGACAAGTGCAGTTCCTTCTGAAAGTCTAAGTGCCGCTTCAAGTGAATCACTGAGTCTTCCTGCGATTCCTTCTTTGATGACTACACGGTCCACAACGACTTCGATATTATGTTTTTTGTTTTTGTTTAGTTCGATATTGTCATCCAAATCAAACGTTTCGCCATCAATTCGAACTCGGACGTACCCTTGTTTCTTAAGGTCTTCTAGTAATTTCACGTGAGTACCTTTTCGTCCTGAAACAATCGGTGCTAAAATCTGGATGCGTGTACGCTCTTCCAACTCGAGCACACGATCCGTCATTTGTTCAACCGTTTGGGAAGTAATTTCTATACCGTGGATGGGGCAAATCGGTTTACCGACACGAGCATATAAAAGTCTTAAATAGTCATACACTTCCGTCACAGTACCGACAGTAGAACGTGGATTCCGGCTAGTCGTTTTTTGATCAATTGAAATTGCTGGCGACAACCCTTCAATTAGATCTACATCGGGTTTGTCCATTTGACCAAGAAACTGACGAGCGTAAGATGACAATGACTCGACATACCGACGCTGTCCTTCCGCGTAAATCGTGTCAAAAGCGAGTGAAGATTTACCGGAGCCCGAGAGACCTGTCATAACGACTAACTGGTCTCTTGGGATAGTGACATTAATATTTTTCAAGTTGTGCGCACGTGCGCCTTGAATATAGATTTCAGTATTTTTCATGCCTTATCACCTTTCCGCTTTCAATTCCAAAATGGTATCCCGTAGCTCAGCGGCACGCTCAAAGTCAAGAGCCTTCGCTGATTCTTTCATCTCTTTTTCAAGTGAAGCAAGTAGGATTGTTTTCTCTTCCTTCGTTAACTTCTTACCTTCTGTTACTTTATCCACAAATGATAGCGTTTCTTCAGCAGATTGTGTAGCACGTATGACATCACGGATGCCTTTTTGAATCGTTTTAGGCGTAATTCCGTGTTCTTCGTTGTATGCCATCTGTATTTCGCGGCGACGTTGTGTTTCATCAATTGCTTTGTTCATGGAATCGGTATACCGATCGGCATACATGATCACACGTCCTTCTGAGTTACGTGCAGCACGACCAATTGTCTGGATCAATGCACGTTCAGAACGCAAGAATCCTTCTTTGTCAGCATCAAGTATTGTCACTAGTGATACTTCCGGGATATCTAGCCCTTCTCGTAACAGGTTGATGCCGATAAGGACGTCATATACACCAAGTCGTAATTCACGAATGATTTCAATTCGCTCTAGTGTCTTAATTTCCGAGTGGAGGTAGTTCACTTTCACGCCTGCTTCTTTTAAGTAATCCGTTAAGTCTTCGGACATCTTCTTCGTGAGAGTCGTGACTAAAACGCGTTCATTTCTTTTTGCGTGTTCATTTATTTCATCCAATAAATCATCGATTTGACCTTCGATAGGGCGAACTTCAATAATCGGATCAAGCAATCCTGTAGGACGGATGATCTGTTCAACCATTTTTGGTGTGTGTTCAATTTCATAAGGTCCCGGCGTTGCAGAGACGTAAATAGCTTGATGGACATGTTTTTCAAATTCCTCAAACATGAGCGGACGATTATCTAATGCAGAAGGAAGTCGGAATCCGTGCTCGACGAGAACTTTCTTTCTCGCTTGGTCTCCGTTGTACATCCCTCGTATTTGCGGAAGACTGACGTGGCTTTCATCCGCCACGATGAGAAAGTCGTCTGGGAAATAATCGAGCAACGTATAAGGGGTCTCTCCAGCACCCCGAAGTGATAAGTGACGGGAATAGTTTTCAATACCTGAACAAAAGCCCATCTCTCTCATCATTTCCAGGTCATAACGTGTTCTCTGTTCCAGTCGCTGTGCTTCCAGCAACTTATCATTCGCACGTAGAATCTTTAACTGTTCTTCCAATTCAATTTCAATCCGTTCAATCGCTTGTACCAGTTTCGATTCACCTGTAACGAAGTGGGAGTTCGGGAAGATTGCAACGTGCTCTCGTTCACCTAATACTTCACCTGTTAAAGCGTCCACTTCACGTAAGCGCTCAATTTCATCTCCAAAGAATTCGATACGAATACAGCGTTCGTCCTGTGATGCCGGGAAGATTTCCACAACATCACCTCTAACACGGAATGTCCCGCGTGTGAAACTGACATCATTACGTTCATATAAGTTATCCACGAATCTGCGTAGCAGCTGGTTACGGTCGATTTCAATACCCGGTCTCAAAGAAATCATGTGGGATCCATATTCTTCAGGAGAACCTAGTCCGTAAATACACGAAACTGATGCAACGACTAGTACGTCTTTACGCTCAAAAAGTGACGCAGTTGCTGAGTGACGTAACTTATCGATTTCATCATTGATGCTTGAGTCTTTCTCAATGTACGTATCCGTTTGAGGTACGTACGCTTCCGGCTGATAATAATCATAAAAGCTGACAAAGTATTCAACCGCATTATCGGGGAAGAACTCTTTGAATTCACTATACAGTTGTCCAGCAAGTGTTTTGTTATGAGCAATGACCAAAGTTGGTCGATTAATTTCTGTTACGACGTTCGATACTGTAAAGGTTTTTCCTGTACCCGTTGCTCCAAGTAAGGTTTGGTGCTTTTCACCATTTTTTATGCCGGCTATCAATTCTTTAATAGCATTCGGCTGATCCCCTTGTGGTGTATAAGGGGCTTGCAGGTCAAATTTATTAGTCACTGAGCGTCACTCCCTAGTATTCCTCTATGGTCTATTTTATCACATTCCCCTTCTATCCCAAAGCGAAAAGCGAACGTACGTTTTTTCTCGAAAAAAAAACTGTACGCAATAGCGCACAGTTTAGAATCATAGTTTTTCGTCTAATTCCTGTAAAGAATCTGTAAGTTGCATGAAATTTGGTTGGTCGTGACGATCCAAAGCCGCGTCAATCTCTGTCAACAAGCGCGTTCGAGTTTGTTCACGGTGGATGTGGCTTAGAAACAAATCGATGTAGATGTCATTCAGCATTTTTTCTGCTTGCATTGAGGAACTATTCTTTCCCACAGCCTTTAGAAACTCAGCATACGAATAATTATTCTCCATCTCACTCACCTCATAACCCTTTTAATTATTGTAACGAATTCTACAACCAAATAGCAAGCTATTTTTAGATTATTCCTACTCTTCTTCTTTCTTATTAGATAAACGTATAGTCGCTTCTGAAATAATTAGAACGACAGCTCCCATCATAATGGGTGTAACTGAAATTCCATGGATGAGTAAACCTGCAAGAATAACCAAGCCGGCTTGAATCCATTGGACACGTTCCGTTAAACGAAACACCTCAAAATCTCGTGTTTCTTCTGTGTTTGGAAACAGCATATCCATTCGGAACTCATCCCCCCCACGTAGAGATTGCAACGTCTGAATAGCAGAAGCAAACGCTAACGCGCCTATGAAGACAAATGCAACAATCGGGAATGGTATGAACAACACGCCTAAAATCGAAAGCACCGTTAAGCGTAACCATAACCAGAATGATTCGTCCGTGCGGATAAAAGTTCGACGCAATAAGAAGCGTTGTGCATGGGCCCGCTCAACGTGCGCTTCAGGCATGAATAGACCAAGCCATGAGCGCTTGCTGATTGATCCTTTTAAATGAGGAACTTCTGTAAAGTAGTTAGCAAAGCGATAAAAGCCCATCATTCGATTTTGCTCTAGCTCGATGAAGTGTGTATAAGGGAATGGCTGCCCGTTAGCTTTCTTCTTCCATAGCATCCCGTATAATACATACCCAATTGCAAGAACAACACCAAGAATCCAGGATTCAGCTAGGACTGCATAGAACAAAAGTGTACTTAGCACAAAACGGATGAACCGATCTTGCCAAACGCCTTGTCCTTCGTTTGCTTTTCTATAGAGAAACTCCGTGTGCACACTTGCCCATTCAACAGCAAGAATCACTAAAAACGCGATTATAAATACGGATTTCCCTCCCACGTCATAGGCACTTAACATGGGGAGTGCAACGATGAATAAAACAATGGGTAGTGGGATTTTTGAAAAGAAGGTCCAATTTAATGCTCGATTCGTATATGTCGGTAGCTCTTTTTCAAGTGGCAGTAGGTAGACAGCGTCCGCTGGTTTCAGCAATGTCACTGGAGTCGCAATCACGGTGGACGCAGCTAATAGAAGCGCAACAATCCATACAGCTGGTAAGTCAGCCGGTACATCTTTTAACCATTCACTATAAGCGTAACCCGCAGCTCCGATTGAAAACAGTAAGACAATGGCCAAATGCCCGGTGAAGACATATTGTAAATACCGCTGCAGTTCCATGACATATTTACCGAAACGATTGCCCCAGACTTCACGTAAGCTGTTCATAATCGGATTCCTCTGTCATCGCAATGTATAAATCATCAAGAGACGCTTCTGGTCGCCCGAACGCTTTTCTAAGATCATCCATTGTCCCATGTGCTCGCACGCTGCCTTCATGCAAGAGGATGATTCGGTCGCAATGTTTTTCTGCTGTCGATAAAACATGAGTGGACATCAGCACTGATGCTCCATCCTCAGTTCTTTGAGTGAGCTGGGCAAGTAATGAACGTATGCCTAACGGATCTAGACCAACAAATGGTTCATCAATTATATAGAGCGCAGGTTCTGCCAGAAAAGCACACATAATCATGACTTTCTGACGCATCCCTTTAGAAAAATGAGACGGATACCATTTCAATCTCTTCTCCATACGAAACTCTTTCAACAGCTCCGCTGAGCGAGCTTCAAAGACATCTTGAGGAATACCATATGCCATAGCCGTAAGCTCTAAATGCTCACGCAACGTCAATTCTTCGTACAATATCGGTGTCTCAGGAATGTAGCTGAATGATTTACGATACATTTCAGCGTCTTCTTTAAATGTCACTCCATTAATTTCAATTGCGCCACCTTGGGGATTCATTAACCCAATAATGTGTTTAATTGTCGTACTTTTACCAGCACCGTTTAGTCCGATTAGACCGACCAATTCACCTTTTTGAATGTTAAATGATACTTCATGCAGGACAGGTTTTCTGGAATAACCACCTGTCACATCTTTCAGTTCAAGTATTGCCATGTGTCTTCCCCCATTCTTCTACTTATAGTTTACCAAAACTGAAACAACAATGCCTTGTCCAGCTCATGCCGATTATCTGAAAATATGCTACACTAATGACATTCATGAAAGGAAGTGTACAAATGTCTTCTTGTATTTTCTGTAAAATCGTAACCGGGGAACTTCCTGGAGAAATTTTGTATGAAGATGAACATGTAATCGCCTTCATGGACATTATGCCTGTTTCAAAAGGTCATGTCCTCTTGATTCCTAAAACACATAGGGAGAATGTATACGACCTCACGTCTGACGAGGCGTCGCATTTGTTCGCAGTTGCACCGAAAATCGCTACTGCCATCAAGGATACGTTCAAACCTGCAGGACTTAACCTTGTCCAAAATAACGGTGCAGCAGCAGGTCAAGCAGTGTTCCACTTCCACCTACATTTTGTCCCAAGATATGATGAAACAGATGGTTATCGTCCAACATGGGACCAAAAGACAGAAGAGTTTCCAAGTGAGCGAATTCAACAACTCGCTGGGGAAATTAAAAACAATCTTTAATAAGCACGTCCCCTACATTTCCAGTTCACTAGGTTTGAACTAACGAGGACAAGGAAATGATACCAAAAAGAAGGAGTGAGCAATAATGAAAACCTCTACATTTTTCGCAGGATTGGCTGTCGGGTCAGTTGCTGCAGCGATAACTGTGCTCTACTCAACACCACAATCAGGTAGTGAAATGCGCTCTTCAGTAGCAACAGCGTCTGCTGATTTACGTGCGAAGTTAAAAGACGTAAAGGGGCGTGTCGACGAACTGAAAGATTCCGTCAATGACTTTGCAAGTGAAAACGTACAGCCTGCTATTGAAGGCATCAAGGATTCAGTAGGTGGGTGGCGTACTGCGGACGAAGGTTCTCGCAATCGTCTTAAAAGTGAAATCCAAGAAATTCAGTTCGCTATTGAAGAGTTAGAACGTTCTGTCGCATCTCAACAAAACAGATGAATTCCAAAGCATCCTCATCTAGAGGATGCTTTTTTTGTACGCCTTCTTAAAGATTTGAATTATTTCTTAATTCTAACTTTTTTATTTGTTGCTTTCCTGCTATAATGAAAACACGTATAAAAAATAGGAAGTAGGTGCTTGCATGTCCCAACAGGATTACTCCTTTAAGGAAGCAATGATTTACAGTCAACGGCTTGCCCAGATGTCGAAAGCATTATGGAAAGCTGTAGAAAAAGATTGGCAACAGTGGATAAAACCTTATGACTTGAATATTAACGAACATCACATTCTTTGGATTGCCTACCATCTTCAGGGCGCAACCATTTCTGATATTGCGAAGTTTGGAGTCATGCATGTATCTACTGCATTCAATTTCTCAAAGAAACTCGAACAACGAGGCTATTTAAAGTTTTTCAAAAAAGAAGATGATCGTCGTAATACATACGTCCTTGTTACAGAAGAAGGCGAAGCTCTAATTGATGAAATGACTCAAAATTACTTTAACTCTGAACATACTCTTCTTAATAGTTCACTTCCAATCAAGGGCATTTACGGGAAATTCCCTGAGTTTCTAGAAGTGATGTCCGTCATTCGAAATGTGTACGGAGACGATTTTATGGAAATCTTCGAAAAAGGATTTGACAATCTAGGTAAGTCATTTGTTGAGGAAGACGGAAGGCTTACATCTACATCTAACGACTTGAAAGTGGCTTCAGGTGAGGATAAATAATTCCCAATTACCTCTTCAATCTGATATGATTGAGTAGAGATGTCCAAAGGGGGTATGCACGTGATTTTAATAATAACTGTTCTCTTCTCACTATTTTACTTGTTCCAAATTAACAAAATGACGTTCGCGCTCTGCGAGTCGCGAGAAATCCCTGAAGAAAAGCAAAATAAAATATATGCAACTGTCAACGTATTGATTACTATTCTTATGTTATCTCTTTACGTCGAAGTCTTTTTGAAGGTGTAACAAATAGGAAAAGTCCATCCCGAAATTGGGATGGACTTTTTTCATTTTTTAGTACAAGTAAGCCGCGCCTACAATGATCAAAAGAATGAACAGGACAACCAACAATGCAAAACCAGATCCTGCTCCAGAACCTCCACCAGCGTATCCACTCATTGAAGCACCCCCTCTCTTCTTTTGTATCTTATGCGAACCCCTTTTCAATGGTTGGGCGGTTTTGGTGGGAACTTTTTTGTGTCCCATTCGTTTGTATGGTATAGTGTCACTTGTTAATTACATTCACAGAGGAGTTTCTAACTATGAAAAAAACAGTACTATCGTTCACGTTGGCAGCATCTGTTCTCGCTCTCTCCGCATGCTCAGGAAATGCTTCAGATGATGAAGTAATCGTTACGTCTAAAGATGGGGACATCACTAAAAGTGAATTCTACCAAGAGATGAAAGATTCTGTTGGTGAACAAGCACTGCAAATGATGGTTATTGAAAAGGTCCTCGATTCAAAGTATGATGTGTCTGATAAAGATGTGCAGGCTGAATACGATGATGTCAAAAAACAACTTGGCGACAACTTTGATCAGTATCTTGCTCAACAAGGTCAAACTGCCGACGGCTTCAAGAAAGCTATTAAGTTAAATAAATTGCAAGAAGCTGCGCTTACAGACGGAATTGAAGTAAGCGATGAAGAACTTAACAAGTCTTTAGAAGAGAAAAGTACAGAACTAAAAGCTAGTCACATCTTAGTAGCTGATGAAGAGACGGCTAAAGAAGTGAAGAAAAAAGCAGATGCTGGCGAGGATTTCGCGAAGCTTGCAAAAGAATATTCAACTGAAGAGGGCGCTGACGAGTCTGGCGGCGAGCTTGGATGGTTTGGTGAAGGCAAAATGGTCGCAGAATTCTGGAATGCAGCTGTCGCAATGAAAAAAGGAACAATCAGCGAACCAGTTCAATCTGAGTTTGGATTCCACATCATCAAATTAGAAGACAAGCGTAAAACAGATGACAAAGAACCTTCTAAAGAAGATAAAGAAAAAGCAAAACAAGAGTTGAAGCTAGCAAAAGCGGATACAAGCACAATCGTAGAAAAAGTTGCGAAGCTTATGAAAGAATCTGATGTCAAAGTAAAAGACAAAGATTTGAAGTCAGCAATGGATATGTTTAACCAAAGCAATTCTGAAGTTAAAGATGACGGCACAGATGCACCTGATGAAGATGCTCCAGTAGAAGAAGACGAGAAGTAAGAATTATAAAAGCTGAACGAACCGTCAGATAGTCTGATGGTTCGTTCAGCTTTTTTGTTCGTTCAAGTTTTGAAATGATGAGGATTCTCTAAAAAATAAGCGAAGCGCTACCAATTAATCCTTTCATGTTGGTTTGACGTGTTTGTTTTGTCTTTTTAGTGCTTTGGGGTTTGATGGTTATGAGCGAATTGCGTGGGGTTATGAGCGCTTTACCTGGTATATGATCACTTTCCAGTCGTTATGAGCACTTTCCTCGGTTTATGATCACTTTCCTGCGTTTATGAGCGCTTTCCTCGGTTTATGATCACTTTCCAGTCGTTATGAGCGCTTTCCTCGGTTTATGATCACTTTCCAGTCGTTATGAGCGCTTTCCTCGGTTTATGATCACTTTCCTGCGTTTATTAGCGCTTTCCTCGGTTTATGATCACTTTCCTGCGTTAATGAGCGCTTTCCTCGGTTTATGATCACTTTCCTGCGTTTATGAGTGCCCTCCCTGGCTTATGTGCGCTTCCTCCACCTTTATGGGCACTCTCACACCTATCTCTCCCCGCCACTACAAAAGGAGCTTCCGCGGAAGCTCCTTTGCAGAATACTTATTCAAACGTCGGTTTGTAGAATGAACGATTCTCTAGTGGGAAAATGCGCTCGGAGAACGTTCCGGGCTCGGTCTTACTCATAGCACGGTTCAACATGTTCATCTTCGCGTCAATGTTGTCAATATAATGGAGCATTTCCGCTTCAGGAAGCATTGGGCGTTTCGGGCTGCCCCACTCCTCTTTGCCGTGATGGGAGAGAACCATATGTTGAAGAAGCATTACTTCCTCTCCTGTGATTTCTAGCTCATCGGCAGCTTTAGAAATCTCCGTTACCATAATACTGATATGGCCGAGCAAATTTCCTTCCACTGTATAATGCGCTGCGACAGGCCCGGATAATTCAATTACCTTTCCGATGTCATGTAAAATTACGCCGGAGTATAATAAATCCTTATTCAACGTCGGATACAAATCAGAAACTGCTTTAGACAAGTTCAACATGGATACGACGTGATCGAGCAATCCTGAGACATAATCATGATGGTTCCTTGTAGCTGCAGGATACATCATGAAAGCTTCTTGGTGCTTCTTTATTAAATGACGGGTAATCCGTTGAATCTGGGGATTTTCCATTTCAAAGAAGAATTGCATTAACTCTTCCATTAATGCTTCCTTACTTTTTTCAGCAGATGGCACTAGATCAGACATTGCAATGCCTTCATCCTCTTTGGCAGGTCGTATGCTCTTGATGCGTAACTGATTCTTCCCACGGTATTCGTGAACTTCTCCGCCTACACGTACGATTTCTGCAGCTGCAAACATGCGCTCTTGTTCTTCGCCTGTTTCCCATAGTTTCGCTTCTAGATCTCCACTTTTGTCCTGTAAAACGAGTGACATGAAGGGACTGCCTTGCTGTGTCACTCCTTTTGTCGATTGTTTGATGAATAAAAACATATCGACTGTTTCCCCTACTTTATGATCCATTAGTTTTTTCATAGTTCAACGCCTCCTGAAGTGTTTCCGATTTCGTTCACATGGATAAGTTTAGCATCTCGCCAATGTGGTGCAAGTGTCTCATGACAAGTGAATACGATAAATTGATGTCTAGATGATAGTTCTGAAAGTAGTTCGGTCGTGAGTTTTAATCGCTTTGCGTCAAAATGAACAAATGGATCATCCATAATGAGTGGAAAAGGAGCCTGTTCAGTCAGCTCTCCAGCAAGTGATAAGCGAAGTGATACATAAGCCTGTTCTTTTGTAGCTTGACTCAACTCGGCAATTGCAAATACTGTTCCATCTTCTCTAACCGCTTGAAATTGTCCATCAGAATGGATGGATAGCTCGCTATAACGACCGTTCGTCAACTGATTGAAGATGTGGTTCGCACTGGATAGTACTGCAGGTAGCTTTTTGTCTTTTAAGTCAGCCATAGTTTGCCGTATAGCTTCAGCCGCCACTTGTCGACTGGACCACTCAAACGCACGTGCATTGAATTCGGACTTTTTGTTTTCGTACAGTTGCTGGGTGAGTAAATGTGCATCATCGGTTAGAAGTGCTTCTGTCTTATGGAGTAAAGCAGCTCGTTCATCGGTTCGTTCGGAAATTTCATTTTCCGCAACTGCGCGTCGCTCTTCTACTTCCCTAAGCTGATCTTGTATGTGCTGTTCATCCTCACCAAACTCTTCAACGTCAGCTAGCGTGTTCAGTTGTTCTGTCAAACTATCAATAGATAACTGCGCCGTCTGCTTTCGTTGCCAGCGATCGTACGCGTCGTAAAACGATTGTTTGTCGTGAGCTCTCGCTTGCTTGAATAATTGTTGTTCTTGGTGACTGTACGTTTCCAGTTCAACCGATTTCTCTTCAACTGTTCTAGAAAGCTGTTTAACTTGCAGATGAACGGAATCGACCATAAGTACGGCATCACGTAATTGTCGTGCCTCTTGCCTAACTAAAGTATACAGGTCTGCTTCAGGAACTTCACGTTCAAGCACTGTCCGTGCGGTTTCTTTATGCTTTTCAATTTTTTCAAGAATAGACTGTAACTCTTCTTGACGATCTAGTACATGCTGTTCGGTGCGTTGTACGTCACGGATCATTCTAAATAGCTCTGGAATCACTTCCATACCTGCGCCCGGAGTCAGCCCACAGCTCTGGAGTTCTTCTTGAAGTAGTTTACGTGCCTTCGTTCCAGCTTGCTCAGCTCTCAATAAGTCATTTTTCAGTGCTTCTACGTCCATAGAATGCCCTTCAGAAATCGTCGTCAAATGCTCCTTTTTGCGAGTGAAATCATCGATTCTCCTACAAAGCGCTTCATAAAACTCTTCTTTTCCTTCGTAGGCGTTTAGGAGAGCATTCATTTCTTTCGTCCGATCATCCGAAGAAGTAGGTGCTTGTTTTTTTTGCATCATTACATAGCCACTTAATAAAGAGAGAATCACACCTAAAGCAACGATTCCCCATTGCTGCTGCAACAAGCCAAATCCTACTACACCAAGTGCTACGACCAAGAGAATCCAAACGATTGAGTTAGAACTAGATTGTTGTTCGCTTTTAGCAAACGACATATAGGCTTTCGCTTCAGACAGGCGCCCTCGTACAGTTGGCCATGTAGCAGCTTGCGCTTGCTCTTCTTGCGTAGGCGCTTCTGCATTCAACTGGTTCAAGTGCTGCGTTGACCTACGTTCTAACTCTTGAATTCTTTGAAATTCTAGTTGAGTAGACTGCTTCCCTCGATCTACCTGTTGAACGTGTTCTGCCAACTCATGGATTCGCTGCTCATTTATTAACGAACTATCCACTTGTAAGACCGTTTCTTTTGAATTGGGTTCAAGTGCTCCTAAACGACCAAGAAGTCGTTGTCGATCTTCTATTAAGCGAGTAATTTCAGATTTAATGCTCATCACTTCTTGATGAAGAGCTTGCCAATCCGATTCTTTAGCTAATAAATCTTCAACCGCAACTTCTCGATCTTTCTGCACTTTTTCATCCAACTCATCCGTCATTTGTTGGAGCTGAAATGTTGAACGTGCGATAATCGCTTCCGCCTCACGCTTCTTACTTTCAAGCATTTCCTGTTCTCGTATTCCATTTGGAGGAAACATGGTTGTCTGAAGTGCATCAATTTGAAAAACGAGCATCTGCTTTTTCTCTATGATTGGAATACGAAGAAGTGCATTTTGCATCTGTTTAGAATCATTTTGGCACTCTGTTACCTCATGTCGTAATGCTGACAGTTGCTGTTCGACTTCTCCCAGTCGCTGTAAAGCAGGTTCGTATTCGTCTACCCTCGCCATTTGTTTTTGTAATGATTCTTCTAGCTCATGCAGCTCTTTCAATAACACATTCATGCGTGGATTCTTTCCGGACTTTTTGAACAACTCGGCCTTTTCCTTTTCGAGCTTCTTCTCTAATTGCATCAACAAATCGATACCTGTTGTACCTGAAGACAAGAGTGTGCGGCTCAACTGTTCGGAATCCATATTTTCAAGTCCTTGAAGCTGAAAAAGTGAAAATGAAAAAATAGACTCAAAAGCGGTTCGGTCATACTGACGAAGGATGTCATTCAGCTCTAGTTGACCGCCAACCCTTCCATCGTCAAATCTAACAGTGACATCCCCAGCCGACTTACCTCGCACTCGTTCCACTTCCACGACTCCATATTGAGGATCCGTCAAAATAATTTTACCGCCATAAGCAGAGCCATTTTTAGGCTCGTAGCGCATTAACGAACTATTCTTTTGAGGAAAGCCGAAAAGAACTTGCAACATAAATTGATAAATCGTCGTTTTTCCAGCCTCATTCTCACCGTAAAACACAGTAATTCGATCACCGAGATCGATTGTCACATTACTATGACGTCCGAATCCGTAAATGTGCAGACGTTGTATTTTCATGACACGTCACCTCTGTCTTCTGAACTCAGCTCACTCGAAATGTGTAATCCCGCTTCTTCCTTCAATTGAATTTTCATTGATTCATTCAAAGCAGACAAGAATGGCGCGGAACGTGCGTGTTGATAAAGATCTTGTAGCACCAGTTTCCACTGGTTTTCGTCCCAATGATCCATCTGTTCTTTCACAGAACGTACGAGCGGGGAATCGGGTAATAGTGTACTTCCAGTAACAGATTCATAGGAAATCCCTGAAAACCAAACACGTCGATCTGCTGATTCACGTAAGACTTCCAGCCATTCTTCTTCAGCAGAGCCACTGAATAACTGCAAGGCATCTCTACTCAACCGGACGTTCCGAATACGCAAGATGCACGAACCACTTTGTTCGATGATCTCATTCGCTTTCTGTTGACAGGCTTCAAGCCACTCGTTCGCAAGACTAATCTCCGAACAATCCACCTCGATTTCATCAAACACAAGTACAGATGTGGGAACAAACTTCAACTTCGACTGACGTTCTATGAGTTCCACTTCGTAAAATCCTTTCACGCCAGCTTCGTTTAGGTGACGTCCTTGCAAGTTCCCAGAGTACACAATGGGAGGCTCGTTAAATAGGACTTGCCGCTTATGTATATGACCAAGCGCCCAGTACTGATAGCCTTTGTCGAGTAATGCTTCCTTTGTAAATGGTGCGTAGACAGCGTGCGTCTCTTCTCCGGCAATACTACCATGAAGCATACCGATGTCTACTATGTCTAGTTCATGATTTACTTTCGGATAGTGTTGAATCATGGCTTCTTTAATATGTCGTTGTTGATAGCTAAATCCATGAATACGAACGCGTTGCCCGCGAACAATGAGTTCAGCAGTTTCAACTTCCGGACCAAATACTGTCACATTGTTCGGCAATTGGAACCGCGTCCACTTCCCTGCAAGATGATCATGGTTACCGAATGATAGAAAAACTGGAATCCCTGCTTGTTGCAATCGTTCAAGCCCCTTCACAAATCTCACTTGTGCGCGCAAACTCCGATCTTCTCCATCGTAGATATCCCCCACAATGAGGACAAAATCCGGTAACACCGTTTCTGCATATTGAATCATCTTTTCATAGGCAGCAAATGTACTTTCACGAAGTTCAGTTAATCGAGCTATCGGCATATCCGTGATTCCTTTAAATGGACTGTCTAAATGTAAATCCGCCGTATGTAGAAATCGGATCATAGAAAACGGATACCTCCTGAAACGAATATTTGTTCTAATTTTACCATATTCCAGCTTGCTACGCGACAGCAATCCACAGGTTCTAGCGCACATAAACACAAAAATAGCAGAGGAATTATACACTCCTCTGCTTGAGACTATTTAACTCTCATTCCTCTATTCTTTACCTAATTGAATTGCTTTCTTAATATCCTTCAATGATCGTGATGGACCGTACATGAGCACACCGCCACGATAGACTCGAGCTCCAAACCAGCCGAGTACTAAGATCGTCACAAGCATGATACCAATCGATAGAAGTGGTTGCCACATTGGTAAGTCGAGCATGCCGACTCGCAAAAACATGACAAGTGGTGTGAAGAATGGGAAGAACGATGCGTACTTCAAATAGGTAAGCTCAGGATTCCCAAGTCCCGATGCAGCTAAGATGAATGCAGCGACAATCATAAGTGTCATTGGCATAATCATTTGCTGGACGTCTTCCGTACGGCTAACGAGAGAGCCTAGAAGGGCTGCTAGCGTTGCGTATAGGAAATAGCCGAGCAAGAAGAACACAACCGCATAGACGAGCGTCAGTGGGTTAATATCATTTAAGCTAAAGAAACTGCCAAGACCTTCAGTCGCTTCTGAAGCAGACGTTTTAAATGCGATGAAGCCTGCAACGGCATAAATTAGAATTTGCACGATGCCAAGCGTTCCAATTCCAAGTACCTTCGCAAACATATGCTTGACCGGAGAAACACTTGATATGAGAATTTCCATAACACGAGATGATTTTTCCGTTGCGACTTCCGTTGCGATCATGCCTGAGTAAAGGATGACGGCAAAATAGATGACAAACATGAGCACGTAGACTAAAATGCGCGCCTGATTCAATTCGTCTTCAGACTTAGCAGTAGTAGAAATGTTATTCTTTTCAAAACTCACTTGGGTAAAGAGTGAATCGACTTGGTCGCTAGATAAGGATAATTCATCCGCCTTGACGCCAGCCTGAACTGTCTGTAATGAATTACGCAATATTTCCGGGAGATCCATCTCAATACTGCTGAGCGTCGTATACTTCGCGTGGATGGTGTTTGTTTCATCCAACGAAAGTGTAATAAATGAATCGATTTCTTCTGAGCGAACTTGTTGTTCAAGCTCTTTCTCACTGAGCTCCGTACCTTCTAGCTTAATATCAGACTTATTCGCCTGAAGAACGGCAGCAAGTGGATCTTCTAGCTGACCACTCGCATCTATCACTTTCAACGTAGTTTGCTCATCATTGCCTATACCATCAATGGACTCTAAAATTCTCGGAAGGTTTGAGAGTAAAAACATAGCTACTATAACAATCGCTGTCGTGATGATGAACGATTTCGTTTTCGCTTTTGTTATGAAGGCTTGTTTGAAAATAATCCAAAACTCACGCATGCTGTTTCCCCACCTTTGCAATGAAGATATCTTGAAGTGTCGGTTCTTCAATTTCAAACTGGCGTACAGGTCCAGATTTCAAGGCTTCTGTCAGAAGAAGCGATGCCGTTTCGTCTGACTCTACTTGATATACCGCACCTTCCACTGTTTTCGTGACAGCATTGACGCCTGGAATACTTGCGAGAGAGTCTAATTCAAAATCGGAACGAATGCGAACGTTGCGTTTGCCAAACGACCGTTTCACTTCTTTTAAAGTACCGCTGACAATCTGTTTTCCTTGGTCAATAATACTGAACTGTTCACACAGCTCCTCCACGTGATCCATCCGGTGACTGGAAAAAACAATTGTCGCGCCATCATTTCGAATATCGAGAATCGCCTTTTTCAACATTTCTACATTGACAGGATCTAGACCGGAAAACGGTTCGTCTAGAATGATTAGTTTCGGTTTGTGCAAAAGGGCTGCGATGACTTGAATTTTTTGCTGATTCCCTTTAGAAAGCTCCTCCACTTTTTTGTTCAAATACTGTGGCACTTCAAAACGGTCGAGCCATCCACCGATTTCCCGCTTAGCATCAGAGCGCTTCATGCCACGTAACTCTGCTAAAAATAGCAACTGCTCTTCAACTTTCATTTTCGGATAAAGGCCTCGTTCTTCAGGTAAATACCCGATGTGAGGACTCGTCGCATATGTAATCGGTTTTCCGTTCCATGTAATATGTCCCTCATTTGGCGTCAATAGTCCAAGAATCATTCTGAATGTCGTTGTCTTTCCTGCTCCGTTTGCACCGAGAAATCCGTACATCGATCCTTCTCCTACTGATAAAGATAAGTCATTCACTGCTGTGAATTCCCCAAACCGCTTTGTGACGTGATCAATTTGCAAAGACATTAAGTTAACCCCTTTCAAGTTTTCTCTACCTTACCATACGTTACGGTTTCCGAAAGAATAAGTTTCATCTAATCACCAAATTCTCTTCATCTTATGATTTGGTTGCGACTGAAATTACGATTCATGTACGGATTTTGCCAAAACAAAACCCCTTCTAGTCGTTTAGAAGAGGAACTGAATTCAGTTGTTTAGTTGGATCAGTTCATTGCACCTTTTCTTCAAGTCACTTTCATCCATTTCCATCCCGATTAAAATAATAATTGGATCACGTTTCGCTGACGGTGACACTTGTGTATATCTGACTTTATTCGAAGCATATTGAAAGCTGACCAGTTGCTTCGAATCGACTAATTGCAGATAGCCTTTACCTCGAAAAACTGAAGGAGGTAACTGTTTAAACCACTTTGTAACTGTTTCTTGATTGAGCATAGGCAAGTTCTCCATCGTGATTGTCTGAACTGTCGAGTGATCATGATGATGGTGGTGAGTCGTCTCCTCAATGATCGGTAGTTCTCCAAGTGTTTTACTTAACAGAATCTCTGGTTCTACCATTCCATTTGTACAGGTGACGAGTCTTTTATGCTCCCCAGCAATTTTCAATACCTTTTGTTTTACTTTCTCTAACTGTTTGCCGGAAACAAGATCTGTTTTGTTTAACAAAATCATACTTCCACAAACGAGCTGTTCTGTCATCAGTTTGCGAACTTCAGCAGAGCTTGTGAACACACTTTGGAATTCAGTGTAGTGACTGGCATCTACTACGGTAATGATAGACGTAAGCACGAACTGTTCACGATATGACTTGCTCAGTAGGACTTCTTGGATTTCCAAAGGATCTGCAACGCCTGTACCCTCGATGAACAATAGGTCGAGTGGTGATTCGTTCATCTCACGTATCAGATCATTCATTGTTTCCTTCAAATCATCTTGGAGGGTACAACAAATACAGCCGTTCAACAGTTCAACTACACGTTGGTCGTCAAAGAGATGCCCCTCCACGTTCGTTTCACCAATTTCGTTCAAAATAATGCCGGGCTTTAATCCGTTCCGCTTACAGTGCTCGAGTACGTGAACTAAGACGGTAGTTTTACCACTGCCTAGAAATCCGCTCAGTATATAAACAGGAACTTGTTTTTGCATGGTACTTTTCCTCCTTAAGCAAGTCGTAAGTTAACGATTAACTCGTTCTATAAACATATGGTTCTGCGGGTTCAGTAGTCGGTGTGATTTTCTTTACTTTTAGTACGGGAATCGTCTTTTTGAGAGGCTGATAGTAAATTGAATCTAGCTTTCCTTCGACTTCAATCCATTCATCGTTATCAAATGTTTCACCTTTTGGAAGTTCTAGTAGCATCCCGAATACACCAGAATCCGCCACACAGTGAATCATACCGAAACGGAATAAGAAGATATCATCTGTTTCTTCATCTTTAAATGTAAAGCCTTTAAACCCAATTGTCTTCCCCATAAAATAGCCTGGATTTTTGTAAATCGTCTCCATCCCAAGTAAATAATCCTCATCCTTTAACAAGATAGGATCTCGATCTGCAAACTGTCCCATCGCTTCTTTCATGAGTTCTTCATAGCCATCTTGCCCATAGAAGATGCTCGTATCGGGTTCAAGGAACTGGTGGAATCCATTAGGGTCCGCATCATTTCCAAACATATCGAAATTGAAGCCTTTTGCTGCGACTATACTTGAATCTAATGTTGCAACTGGTAAAACCAACGCAGTAATAATCGGGAAGATTAAAATAGGATACGCAATGAACCGTTTCCATGATTTCTTCTCTTCTATGTGGTCCATCCCACAATCACAAATATCGATATATTCATCTTCATTGCTTTCTTCTTTCCATGCAAAATAGCACTGGGCTATTAAAAAGAACAGAAATACAAAAATCGCGATGAAAGATAGAAATGAGTATTTCAAATTAATATACTTCGATATATTACCTGTTACATGCAAATAGAAAAATAAGAACGTATATCCAAGCAAAATCCAAATGCGTATCATCGCTTTGTCGCTCCCCTTTCTTTCAAGGTATTTCCGTTAAAGTCGTAAATAGGTAATAATCATCGATCCGATGAATACAAGTGCTGCTGTATACACAAACAAGTAAAAGACAAATTTCGTTTTAAATACACCTAGCATCATCATCGTGTTCTTAATGTCGAATTTCGCACCAAATACTAAGAATGCGATAAGAGCAGCTGTAGAAAATGTACTTCTAAATGATGACGCAACGAAAGCATCAGCTGATGAACAAAGCGACAAAATGAACGCCAACGCCATCATAACTAGTGATGCAGAAGCATCTCCGTTTCCGATTGATGTGAGGACAGACGTTTTTAAATATGTTTGCAATAAAGCTGCGATCATCGCTCCTGCGACTAAATATTTTCCTACTGTGAAAAACTCGTCAATCATATGTATAACTGTACCGAGTACTTTGTTTTTCGTTGTACTAGTTCCAGGAACTTTTCTAGTCTGTAACGTGTGCTTCAGCTGAGAAGACCCTTTAAATTGGTAAGACAAAATTAGCCCTACTACGAGTGCAACGGCGAACGACAACCCTCCGCGAAGGAACACCATCTTCCAACTATTCCCGAACGCGACGTAGGTGGAAAAGAGCACGACCGGGTTAATAACTGGTCCCGTGAGCATGAATGCAACGGCAGCATGCAGCGGAACGCCTTTAGCCATCAGTCGCTGCGTTACTGGAATAATCCCACATTCACATGCTGGAAAAATCGCACCTAGTGAAGTAGCTGTCAAAACGGAAAGAAATCGGTTTTTCGGAATGAGCTTTGTGAGCATTTCATCCGTCACCCATAGTTGTATTAACGCTGAAATAATGACTGCCAATAAAATGAACGGCAAGGCTTCAATCAGAATACTAATAAAAATAGTGTTGAATTGTAAAAATAACTGGGTATTCATTGTGATTGCTCCCTGTAAAAAAGATAGTGCCCTTACTCATAAGTAGTATGGGCAGAAGGTTCCCTTGGTTAAAAACACAGGATTCCTGTAAATCTTTATTGGATAAAAAGACGAAGTACAGGACGTAATGGGATAAGGCAAGTTTCATAGTAATTACTAAGATTTCTTCATTTTATCAAACTAGCTAGGTGTTAGAAAGTACCTACTTTAAACAAAATATTCTTGGAATACTGAATAGCTATTCATCTAATGTAAGAAACGTGTATACTAAAGAAAAAGAATAGGAGTGGATGATTGTGAGAACTTATAAATTAATAGCCTATGAAAAAACCGGAAAAATGATTGCAGATGAAACGTTCACTGCTGAGACAGATGAAGCAGCAAAGGTGATTGGACAGTCGATGCTAGAAGAGCAAAATTTGGTTGAGCAAACTCATCGTCTTGCTTCACCAGCAGGCAAGCTCATTCTATTTCACGTTTAAAGCGTTTTAAGCTTCAGTGTGCTATTCTGAAGACAATCAGTTAGGAGGCATACACGATGAAAATTGCTTTGATTGCTCATGACGAAAAAAAGGATGAATTGGTGAATTTCACGATTGCCTATGAATCGATATTTGCAGATTACACCCTCTATGCAACAGGGACGACAGGAAAGCGGATCATGGAAGAAACGGATCTGCAAATCACCCGCATGAACTCGGGACCACTTGGTGGAGATCAGCAAATCGGTGCGATGATCGCTACAGGCGAACTCGATTTAATATTATTTTTCCGTGATCCACTGACTGCACAACCACACGAGCCCGATGTTAGTGCATTGCTCCGACTTTGTGACGTTTACGGAATTCCACTAGCAACCAATATTGCAACAGCAGAATTACTGATCCGCGCCGTTGAAAAAGGTTATTTCAAATGGCGGGATACAGCCGATAAATACAGACAAAAGACGCTTGCCCGCTTTGAACGCGGATAAGCGTCTTTTTCCATTTTATAAGTAAGAGCGTAGTGCTCGTTGCAAGGTACCGAGCGTCTTTGTTTCTCCATCGAATCGAATGCCAAGGTTAGCCATTTTACGAACAACATCCGGACGCAAACCTGTTATTATCGTTTGACATCCCATTAGCTTCGTACCTTCAATTACTTTGCTCAAGTTATCAATTACCTCATGCTCCATGTCTAAAATTCCAGATAAGTCGATAATGAGAGTTTGCAGATGCAGACGACTAATCTCATTCAATACTTTCTCTTGTATAACAGTCGTTCTATAATAATCCAACATTCCAATGAGAGGTAAGATGCATGTAGTATCCGTAATTGGAATAATCGGTACGGAAAGATTCTCAACTAACGCTTTTTGAGTTGAAATCTCTTCATCCTTATAAGATGAATAGCTCAGGAAAAATTCATTCAAAAAGTGATCTATCCTAGAATTGATATTCTTTTCAAGAACGAAAATTTCTGCCAACGTATATGCATTATTATTTTGTTGAACGTACTCTTGTATGAAATTCCAAAATGTACGTCGAATCGCGGATACCCATTCTAATTTAAACGCGAGCGTTAATGAATGTTTAGCCCAAGCTATTCCTTCTTCTATTGCAAAAAATTGCAGCTCTGCTTTTTTTGCTTCACTTACGAAGCCAACTAGTTTATGTGCATTATTGATCAAGTCAATGTTTCCAATCCGAAGAATCTCTTCAATCTTGTCATTAACCGTAACTGCCTGCATTAGAAGTTCTTGTTCAAACGCCTCTTTATTTTCACTAATGAACTGCATCACTTTTGGATCTATCATTTCTTGTGACATGCTACGGCCTCCTTGACTGACTAACTACATAACGAACAAACTAATTAATGCGAAACTCTTATCCTATACCCAATTAGTATCCTTTAAAACCACTTCAAGTACAAAATGTTAAAAAATTAGACCGGTACTCTTATAATAAGAGTGCCGATCTTGTATGATTATTTGCCTGAAAAAGAGGGCTGACGTTTCTCAACAAAAGCACGAATACCCTCTAAATGATCTGCAGTCGTCCGCATCGCCACTTGGGATTCGCTCTCCAACTCAAGAATATGCTCAAGCTCAGCTCGTTTACTCTCGTGAAGGATCCTTTTAGAGGCAATCATTGCTTGGATTGGTGAGTTAAGTAGCGCTTCTGCAAGCTGAGTAGCAGATGCTTCTCCTTGCCCATTAGGAACTAGCTCATCGATGAGCCCAGCTGCTTTCGCTGTCTCGGCATCGAGTACTTCTCCACCCCAAATCATTTTCTTCGCATTTGTTGTGCCAATACGCTCTTTCAAGAAGAAATGTCCGCCACCGTCCGGTACTAAACCGATACCGATGAAGTTCATTGCCAATTTACTATCTTCTTCAGCAACAATCACATCACATCCGAGCGCAAGGCTGAATGCAAGTCCAGCTGCCGCACCATGAACGGAGGCAATCGTAATTTGTGGAAGTAAGTAAAGTGTCTTCGCGAGACGGGTAATATGCTGCATGACGTCTCCCATATCCATTGGAGACTCAGGATCGATCATCTTCTTAATGTCGCCACCTGCAGAGAATGTACGTCCCGCACCTTTGATCAGAAGTACTTGAATCGACTCTTCTGCTTTCAACTCTTCAAAAGCATCTGCGAGTTCTTTCATCATTACGTCATCCATTGCATTCATTGAGCTTGGTCGATTCAGTGTCAGAGTAGCGATGCGTCCGTCTTTTGTGAGTTCTATTGTTTGAAACATTATAATACCCCTTTTCTCTTTTAATTAATCGGATTCTAAAAGTGAATCGCCATTCATTACCTAATTCGAGATGAACGGGAAAACTCCTTTATTTTGAGACAGGTTGTGGGAAAATTTCATCCAACAATTCTAATTTCTTTTCAATCGACTCTTGGTAAGACAAGATATATGCGGCTGGATCTTTGGGATTATGGAATTGAGTAATTCGTCCCGTCTTCGGATCTCTGAACTTACTAGACGCACCGCAACCAATTCCAATAATGGACTGAACTTCTTCCATAATCATGATGTTGTAAATACTTTCTTCGCCAGGTTTTGAATACCCTACGTTTTCTAGATTCCCAAGGATATTCTTCTGACGATATAAATAATACGGAACGTAACCATTCGCTTCAGTCCACTGTTCGCCAAGCTTCATCATTTGTTCAGCTGTTGGTCGATCCGCCACTTCGTATTTCTTTTTGTTACGCGTCATTTCCGAAGCACGCTTAAACGACAGTGTATGGATTGTTAAAGATTCAGGCTGCAGTTTTTCAGTTTCCTGCAAGGAATGCGTGAACTCCTCGATACCTTCGTTTGGAAGCCCGATAATTAAGTCCATGTTAATGTTGTTCATACCCATCGATCTAGATAGATTAAATTTATCTATCGTCTCTTGCACTGTATGATGGCGACCGATTGCTTTCAATGTTTCGTCTGTATACGATTGAGGATTCACACTGATTCGATCGATTCCAAACTTTTTGAGCACATCGATTTTAGCCGGCGTAATTGTATCTGGTCGTCCGGCTTCCACGGTTACTTCGCGTACTTCGCTCATGAATGGGAAGGACTCGACCATAGTTTGATACAGCGCGTCCATTTCCTCTGCTTCAATTGAAGTCGGTGTGCCTCCACCAAAGTAAATAGTCGTTACTTTGACATTTCGCTCCTTGAGCCAATCGCCAAGTTGACGGATTTCTTCATGGAGACCATCTAAGAACGTCTCTACACGTCCACTCTTCCGATGAATGGCATACGCAGGGAATGTACAATACGCACACTTCGTCGGACAAAACGGGATGCCGATATAGATGCTGACTTCTTCTTGAACGTTATAAAGATCCGGGATAGCTTTCAGTTGGATGTCTGTAATGGTTTCGAGTAAGTTCACTTTCCGTTCTGACACTCTATGTTTATTCATTAGCAGTTGCTTCACATTATGCGCACTGTGCCCCTCTTGCCGATACTTATGATAAAGCTTCGTCGGACGGATTCCGGTCAATATACCCCATTCCTGGTTCATGCCCGTATAGGTTTCCAGTACTTCAAGTAAGACATGTGAATAGAGTCGCTTCCATTGACGAGTTCCATCTTTCTCATCACCATCTTCAGCAACCTCTGTAAACTCCGCATGAAACGTTTTTTCTTCGACTGACAAGTCTGCTGTTACATGAAGACGATTTTCTTCCTCACGTTGTTCAAATCGTAAAGTCATATCTCCTGTATGTGTACTCGTACTAATTTTCGTTTCCTCAAAAAACAAATTTGCTAAATGGATGAACATCCGCACCCAGTCTTCTTTAAAATCGCCGTGTAGTGCGATGTTTTGCATAGCTAGCCCAACTTTCTCCGGAATATAGATGATCCGATTCTCTGTGATACTCAGTATAGCAAAATTTCAAAAGAAAAAACCAGCCACATTGGACTGGTTTCCTATCAATTCATTGTTTCGTAGATTTCTTGGACGGGCTTCATCAATATGCGGTTAATTTCTTCAATAACACCGCTTAGTTTCATTTCCGCTTCAAGCATTTCCATGATCTTAGGATTTTGTTGAGACAGTTGAGCTGTTTTCTGTGCATGCTCCAGTTCGTCCGGCTGAATTTCTTCACCCGCCATTTGCTTTTGTTGCAATGTAACTTGGATTTCACGGAAGTTGCGGAACATTTCAAGTGCTTCCGGATCCGCTTTTACGCTTTCAATTGCTTCTTTGACCGATTTGAACTCATCAGTCGTGCGAAGTGATTCTTCTAACTTATTAATGTCATCATAAATATTAACTACCATATATAATTCCCCCTAGCTTAGATTCGTAAAGTATACAATGAGTCCTTGCACAATTCCAATTAAACCACCTAATACTGCACCAAGAACGGTGATCATCTTAAATTCACGTTTCGAAATGCCAAGAACCAAGTCTTCTAGAACAGCAACTGGGAACGTATCCACTTGCTCTTTAACGATTTGGTCGAGCTTCAATCGCTTCAATGATTCTTCCAGCTGGACTTCAGCTTGTGTGAATGCAAACTCAAGCAATTTAGGCGTTAAGTGCGTTGCCGTCCATGCAGAACCTTGCGGCCAATAATAGTGGATTGGCTGATCGAGACGATTTTTAATATCCAATTCATTCACGAAATACTCACGTAACGTTAGACCGAGACCATCCCAGTCAAATCCACCAGCAAGTTCTTCCATTGGACGTTGCTTCAGTTTGTTCCATTCTTTGTTAAGCATCGTCTCAATTAGTTGAGTCGTACCCGGAGCTACAATGAATTTCTTTGCTTCCCGCTGCACTTTTTCGACAAGTGAATTAGAGTCTCCAAAGAACATATTGACCATCCCACCGAGCGTACCTTTAGATTCAAGGAAGTCGGTAATCAATCGTTGGAACATCAATTTCCCTTCGTACGAATCGACAAACTGATCCGCGCGCGTCAACACATAGTTTGTAACCGTAGGAATATGAGTCTCTGCTTGTTCTAACCATTTCGCAGGCACTTTTTCTTCAACTGTGCCCGATAGTATCGTATGTTTTGCCGCTGCAAAACGTGTGTCAATCATTTCGCCAATGCGATGATTGACAGTTAAATCTAACTGGGTTACCCCTGCTAAGTTTAACCACTCTATCAACGTTCGATCGGATTGTAAGACATCCTTTTCCAAACGCGATTGTACAAAGTGTTCAGCTTTAGTAGCCATTTCTGGCGTCAGCAGTCGTTTCCGGAAAGTATCCGGTGTTAACAAGTAATTCGTTACCGTTCGGCCCAATTGTACCGCTAACTCATCTCTTCGTTTCGGGATTAAGCCTGGCGTAAAGGGCACTCGCCAACTGCCGATATATTTTGCTTCGTGAGGTCGAAACAACATTTTGATAGCTAGATGGTTCGTGAAGCCACCGATTACTGCTCCGATAAGTGTCATGAACAAAATAATCCATATGAATTCCAATCGCTTCACCTTTTCCTGTTCGATTTCTTTCTTATTATAACAGAACAGCACAATTCACCAACTATTTGAGCTGTACAAGCGGCAGTCATTACAAGCTGAATTTGTTTTATCATTTATGTATGATAAGGATAGGTAGAATGAGCGCATTTAGAAAGGAAGATTTCATGAAACGTACTGTACAAGATGCACTTGGAAGAAGTGTAACCTATTCCTATCCACCCAAACGAATCATCTCCCTTTGTCCAGGGATTACAGATACATTGTTTGCATTGGACTTAAAAAAAGAAATTGTTGGCCGGACTCGTTATTGTATCTATCCAACGAACGGAGTGAAGGGTGTTCCAACAGTTGCTGGCACGAAGGACTTGAAATTACAAGCAATTGTTCAAGCTGCTCCAGATTTAATCATTTTAGAAAAAGAGGAAAACACGAAGGAAATGATGGAAGAACTTGAACAACATTTTGCGGTCTATGTGGCAGAAGTACAAACAGTTGATGAAGCCTATGAGATGATTGAAGATCTAGGGGATGTAACCGATCGTAAAATAGAAGCCCAGAGTCTCGTGACGGACATACAAGCGGGATTCAACTCACTCGTTGGGTTAACTTCTGGAAGTGCCATGTATGTAATCTGGAAAAAACCTTATATGGGCGTTGGTCGGACTACGTATATCGATTCCTTATTAAATAAACTGGGGTTTTCAAATGCGATTTCCGATTTACCTGGAAGGTATCCGGAACTTACGCCTCATACGATACAACAAGCCAATCCAGACTTGGTACTTTTAGCTTCAGAACCATATCCTTTCAAAGAAAAGCATATTGCTGAATTCGAAGTTTTATTGCCGAATGCGTCGATACAACTGATTGATGGAGAGAAGTTTTGGTATGGACCTAGGATGCTTGAAGCTACGTCCTACTTCAAAAAATGGTTCAGTTAATGAGTATTCACTTCGATGGTAAGCTTTTATACTATTCCCACAAAATACTACCTGATCATATATTTACACAACTCTCATTTAGTACTATAGTTGTCCTATCAACATAACTTTTATCATGGAAGTATTGATTCAGACAGGGCTTATAGTAACGAATCTTACGTTTTCCATTGATTCACTAGTCGAATGACTTAGTGCCAGCAAGCTGTCTCTCAATTTTTACATTTCTGACTGGCCTCAGGAATTCATTTAGCATAGTATACATACAAAAACCACCTTCCGTTTTCACGCAAGGTGGTTTTTGTCAATTCAAGGGAGTGCATTATAAATTACTGACATTCGAATTGCATGTTCCATTTCGTCATGCAATGCAATGAAGAGTGGATTGTAGGCTTCTTGAATTGGAATTGTAAGTAGCATCTCTTTGTACGTTTCGACATCTTCCAATTCATCAACAAGTGCTTTTTGCACACATTGCTTCACATCGTAGCACGGGACGGAACGCTTTGGATTCGCAACATAGGATCCTGTCAGCATATAATGAAGTTGTTGAAACATTTCATAATGACTTTTCTCATCTTCATACATATGACTGACAAAGTCTTTCCACATCGGTTCTTTGAGTTGATCGTGAAGGGATTTGTAGAAAAAGTAGTCTTGGTACTCATCGTGAATGGCTTGTTTCAGTTTGGAGACAAACACATCTTGCCCTCCTATACAGTTTACTTCAACTGTATGCCAGGGTGGATTGAATCATGAAAGGGGGAAATAAGATGCTACAACATTTTCGCGTACAACCTATGTTTGCAGGTGGACAACTACCTGGATGGACATTTTCGTTTCAACTTGGGGCTGAACGATTTTCAGGGGATTACATGCCTGACGGGACTATTAAATGGACAACTCCCGCACCGAAGGATGAAGAATCCGTGAAGAAAATGATTCACGAACTAATGACGTTTCACGTCTATGAATAAGGTTACTCTTTTTGCACAGACTACATGTATCAACTAATTTTGGAGGCGCTGTGCATGAATGAGAAAACTCCCGAGCAATTGCGTAAAGAAAAGCAGCAACTGCATGTAGAAGACCAAAAAACAGAGAATGTTTTTGAAGACAAAGATAGGTTGACGGACGAGCAGAATGCTTGGAAAGAAACGCAACCAAAACGATAACCCTCCCGCTTATGCGGAAGGGTTTTTTAGTCTTCAGTTAGTTTTTTCTTGCCAATTACCATGTAGTAGTAAATCGAAGAAACGACGTATAGAGCTGCCGTGACGCTAAAAGCAATGGCATACCCCCAGTAATACCCTTGTACGACTACTAAACCTGTTGCAATTGGCGCCATGGACGCCCAACCTAGTTGAAATACGGTTTGGTTCATTGAATTCGCAAGTCCTCTGTACTTATCCGATACCAATTCCATAGCGACAGCACTTTGTATCGGATTCCCTGCATTCATGAGTGCTTGACGGAGAAGGAATCCGAGCGAAGCAAGCATCAGTGAATTTGTGAACGCAGTCAACAATAGGAAAGGGATCGAGAGTAGCTGAAAGAGAATTAGCGCCTTAACCTTCCCTACTTTCTTTACGAGCATTGGGCCAATGAGTACCGCAACTGCAGTCATAGCAGAACCGAGGGATAACACTAGGCCGATAAATGCATTCGATGCACTAAAGCGATTTGCGAAATATAAGTTCAGATATGGCACGACTAGTCCAGAACCGATACCAACGAGTAATCCGACAAATGAGAAATGGAGAATCAAGATAAAGTTCTTTTTAAAACTCGTATCCAACTTTTCGTTGGCAGGCATCTCGAGTTCCTTCTCTGCAGTCGATCGAACTTGTACAGGAATTGGCGACTTATTTTGTAACGCAAATAGTGGCGGAAGACCTAACGCAAACACTCCTGCACCGATATACAGTGACCAGCGTATCGCCTCCACTGCATTCATGTTTAAGAAAAACTGTAACCCATCCGCTAACAACCCACCTAAAAGAGATCCAATAACCTGTGAAACGGTAATTAAAGCGAACTGGATGCTAAACAGCTTCACTCGCTCAGAAGGGGATGAGTTTTCAGCAAGAAAAGGGATACCTGATACTTGCACGAAAGCCATGAAAACCCCGGTGAGTAAAGATGCATAGATAATCGGTCCTTCTAGCACAGTTGAACTGCGCCAAAATAAGGTGAAGACTGTAACCATGGCTCCTCCAGCAATCATCCATTTGCGACCGAACTTATCACTAAGGAAGCCAGCCGGGATTAGCGTGATTGCTGTCGCAAGAGCTGTCATGGAAATTACTTTTCCGTTAACCGTCTCAGGCATGCCAAGTTCACGAATGTACAAATTGTACATGACTATGAAGACGCCAAGTCCAATCTGGATGAAGATATTCGCAAGTAAGAAAAACTTAACATTTCTATTGAAGGAAAGAATGGTCTTTTTCCAGTCATTGATCAGATTCAAAGAGTACCCTACTTTCTTTTCCGGAAATTTCGATACTCTAAATATATGGTTTTTCTTATACATACGCAAACCTTTTCGAGCGTAAAGACGAATGGATAAGTTCAAGTTTGCTTCCTCTTTCTATAAACTAGCTATTATTGTGTGGAAGATGCAGATTCAGTGCCTGAATCTTCTCATTCTCTCCTTTATATGGCCGATACTTGATCGCATATTTCCGATTTACTCGTGCAAAGTTCCGATACTACAAAAAAAGTCGAAGCACATTGGCTTCGACTTTTTCAACAATATTATATAGATATTCCGGACTGCAACTTATACATTTGTGCATATTGACCATCCAGTTGTACCAATTCGTCATGCGTACCACTTTCAACTATTGACCCGCGATCCAACACTAGAATTTTATCAGCATTCTTAATGGTGGAGAGTCTATGTGCAATGATGAATGTGGTGCGACCTTTCTTCAAGACGTCCATCGCGTGCTGAATGATCTCTTCCGTCTCCGTATCAATATTGGACGTGGCTTCATCCAATATTAGAATTGCTGGGTCGAATGCAAGTGCTCGAGCAAATGATATGAGCTGCCGTTGTCCACTCGAAAGTGTACTTCCCTTTTCAACTACAGGCTCTTCAATTCCATTAGGTAAATGCTCCAATACCCGTTCCCCACCAACTGCTTCCAGTGATTCTCGAACCTTTTCTCTCGAGATTCTCGGGTCTAGTAGACTAATATTCGATTCCACTGTCCCGGTAAACAAATAAGGATCTTGTAGAACAATCCCCATATGGTTGCGAATTGTCTGGCGAGGTAAGGAGGTAATATCATGTCCATCAATCAGAATTTTACCTTTTACTGGATCATAGAAACGGAATAACAAATTCATAATTGAACTCTTTCCAGATCCCGTATGACCGACCAGTGCAACTGTTTCTCCACGTTTCGCCTCGAACTTGATGTCCTTTAGAACGTACTCTTCTTCTTTATAGGCGAACCAAACGTCTTCGAACGTCACATTTCCTTCGTAACGATCCATGCGCTCATCACTCACAGGCTCCCCTGTTCGATCCATCAATTGGAAGACACGTTCTGCTGCAACTAATGAATGCTCAAGACGTGCAAACTGGTTCACTATGCCTGTCACTGGGTTAAACAGACGCGTAATGTAGTCAACGAATGCATACAGCAAACCTACAGACACGACAGATCCCGTTGCAAATGATGACCCTGAAAAATACCATATGAAGATTACGAACGTCATCGAACGAATTGAATTAACCAAATTATGAGATGTTGCCGCTTCTACTTTCAGCAACTTCGTCTGATACTCGTAATGTGTTGTATTCAGCTCTTCAAATTCGTCCTCCATTTGTTTTTCGCGTCCGAACGCTTGAATAATCGTCATTCCATTTATGGATTCATTGATCATCCCGTTCATGTCACTGACCTTAGACCGAATCACGTGATTCACCTTCGAAGCAAACTTCCGATAAAGGATCATCCAAATATAGAGTAATGGTAATACGAATAAAAGAAGGGTCGCCATTTTAGCATCTAGGCTGAATAAAGCGATATAGATACCAAAGATATACATTCCACTAATTGCAAATTGCGATACGACCGTTACATACAAATTACGAATGGCTTCAGTATCATTGGTTACACGTGCTACTACTTTACCCGCAGGTAAGTTATCAAAATAACTGATTGGTAACGTTTGAATGTGCTGATACAGCTCATTTCTCATTTTCTGGATAATCCGATTGGCAGTCGCTTGCAACATTAAGTACTGCCCATACCTGAAGATTGCTGTGACTACAGCTAGAACGAAGAAAATCGCCAACAGTTTAGCAATCGGTTCGAAATCAATGCCACCTGTTGCCGCACCAGCAATGTGTTCATCGATAATTTTTTTCGCAATGATCGGTCCTAATAAGTCTGCGCCAACTGCTATCGCAAGAAGCCCCATACCGCCAATAAAGTATCCTTTATATTGAAGTGCATAGTTCACTAACCGTTTACCTGTCGTCATTATTCTACCCCTCCGATCTGCTGGCGATCGTATTGTTCCTTATACCAGCCGTTCGCAGAGAGCAAGTCTTCGTGATTTCCTTCTTCGGTCACTCGACCGTCCTCTAAGACAATAATCCAATCCGCATGCTGGATAGCAGACAAACGGTGTGTAGTAATAATCGTCGTCTTGCCACTACGCTCGTTCTGGATATTTTCAATAATTCGAGTCTCCGTTTTAGCATCAACTGCAGATAACGAATCATCCAGAACTAGAATTTCAGGATTTTTCACAATTGCTCTTGCGATTGAAATCCGTTGCTTTTGTCCACCTGATAGTGCGACACCCTTTTCACCCACCATCGTTTCCAGACCTTCAGGTAGCATCTCGAGATCCTTTTCGAAATGAGCAAGACGAATGGCTTCAGCAATATCGTGTTCATCTGCACCCGGTTTACCGAACAAAATATTATCGCGAACTGAGCGTGAAAACAGCACATGATCCTGTGGCACATAACCAATCCAGTTACGCACTTGCTCTTTGGTCATCTCATCTAGACGATTCCCGTCAAACGAAAGCAAGCCTTCACCTGCCGGGTACTCCCTCAGTAACTGTTTCACGAAAGTTGTTTTTCCGCTGCCTGTTTTCCCGACAATACCAAGTGTTTGACCACCTGACAGTTTCACTTGAACGTGGTCAAGGTTTTTACGACTAGAAGTTGGATACGTAAAACTGACATCTTCAAACCCAATAATACCGGGACGAGTCATCTGTACAGGCATCGATGGATCACGGACATCTTCAACCGCATTCAAAGTCTCTTGAACACGATCGAGTGACGCATTTCCGCGTTGCATCACGTTGATCAATTCACCGATTGCAAACATCGGCCACACAATCATGCCGAGGTAGACGTTAAAAGTTACTAACCCGCCTAAAGTCATCTCTTGGATCGAAACCAAATAGGCTCCGTAGCCGAGTCCAATCATATACGATAACGACGTCATGATTTTTGAAATCGGTGTAAATAACGCATCGATTTTTTCAACTTCCATATTCTTACGATAAACGTCATCTGTCGCTTCTTCAAAGCGCTGTTCTTCAGCACGTTCTTGTACATAAGCACGAACGACACGAACTCCCGCCACGGCTTCCAATACATTATCATTCAAGTCGCCAAATGCACGTTGGGCAGTGACGAATTTAAGATGAATTCGTTTTCCAAGTATTTGCATCAAGTACGCTAATATAGGCAATGGCAAAATCGCTGCGAGTGTCAACTTCCACGAAACGAGAAAGCCCATCATAACGATGAGGGTAGACAAGTAGACCGTCGAGTCTATCAGCGTCATGATTCCAAAGCCTGCCGTTTCAGAGATAGCCTGCAAGTCATTCGTCGAACGAGCCATTAGATCCCCTGTTTTGTTCCGTTGATAAAACGAAGGTGTCATCTTTAAAAAATGACGCATCAAATTGCCACGTAATTTCCGCTCGATTACATTCGCACCACCGAAGAGTTGGTATTGCCAGACATAGTCCCCAATGTATCCTATTACAATAATAAGCAACATAATGCCGATATACGTCCACAGCAATTGAGTATTCATTGTATTCAAGTGGATACCATCAATAGCTTTTCCGATAATCCAGGGTGGAATAATCGCGAGAATACTTGTCATAATTAATAATAGTAATGCAATAATATATCGTTTTTTATTCTCTTTAAAAAACCAACTTAATTTCCCTAATACCGAAAACATATTCTTCTACGACCTTTCTATGAACATCGTTAGCTATCCGCCTTCCGAAGTCTCCTTTTTAAGCATTTGTATAGGTTGTGTCGTCATACTCATCACATCTATAACTCCCCTTTCCTAGTCTTTGTATATGCAACACGCACGTGCGTGAAAACAACCTAATTTAGAGAACATAAAAAGACACACGTTCTAATTTTCAGAAACGTCTGTCTGAAAAAGAACGGTGCCCTATTGTCCAACGATTTCAGAGTCTATCTCCTAAAATCGTAGTCCGAAGGGCCAAACTTGAAGCTGAGTGGATTGCTGCGTGAATTGGTTGTTCATGTTCAAGCCCTCCTTTTCTTTTCGAGTTCCGAATAATTTTAGGTTATCATGCCCTTTTCAATGTTGTCAACACATTTTATCCAATTTTTCGAAAATTCCACAGGTTTCTCGTAGTAGATACAAAAGGAAAAATCATTGTATTTCATAGAAGAAACATTTATGATTGGATTAACTACCTAATTTTAAACCACAGGAGGTGTACGCTTTGTTTCCCCCTCAACAGGCATGAAACGAAGCACCCATTTGGATATTCCCATACGCTTGGCAGCATTTGCTGCCTTGATCGCCCTCACTGCATTTTTTGTTGCAGCTGAGTTTGCAATAGTAAAAGTCAGAATGACACGTATTGATCAGCTAGCTTTAGCAGGCAATAAAAAAGCCATCGACGCTAAACGTGTTGTAAGAAATTTAGACGAATATTTGTCTGCTTGTCAGCTCGGAATTACCATTACCGCACTCGGTCTCGGTATGCTCGGAGAACCAACCGTTGCGTTAATGCTTGAGCCTCTGTTTACCTATTGGCAGTTATCAGCCAGTCTGACGCTCTTCCTTTCTTTTTCCATCGCTTTGATCGTCGTGACATTCCTCCATGTTGTTGTTGGAGAATTAGCACCGAAAACGATGGCTATACAAAAAGCGGAAACCATTACGCTTCTACTTGCTAAACCATTGATTATTTTTTACCGTACGATGTATCCGTTTATTAAAATATTGAATGGTTCAGCAAGACTTGTAACAAAGCTGTTTGGTTTCTCATCCATATCAGAAGCGGATGTGGGCCATACAGAAGAAGAACTGCGAATGATTTTGTCAGACAGCTTGAAAAGCGGGGAAATCAATCAGGCTGAATACAAATATGTGAATAAAATATTTGAATTCGATGACCGGATTGCAAAGGAAATTATGGTTCCACGAACTGAAATGATGACGATTGAAAAAGAAATGACCTCACAACAAATCTTTAACTTGCCAGGCATCGAGCAGTTCACCCGCTATCCCGTTACAGATGGAGACAAAGACCACGTCATCGGTCTGGTGAATATGAAACACTTGCTCACTGCCTACATTAAAAACCCAAAGAATGGAGAACTTCCCGTATCTGCATACATGCAGCCAATCATCCGCGTAATTGAAACGATGGCAATTGGGGATTTACTCTTGAAAATCCAGCGGGAACGGATCCACATGGCAATTTTAATGGACGAATATGGTGGAACTTCCGGTTTGGTAACCATTGAAGATATCCTCGAAGAGATCGTAGGAGAAATACAAGATGAATTCGACCAAGACGAATTACCTGATGTCCAAGTAATTGGCGAAGGTCACTTCATTCTAGATGCTAAGATGCTTTTAGATAACGTCAACAACACGTTAGGCATCGAACTCGATGATGAAGACATCGATACAATTGGTGGCTGGTTCATGTCCCAACGCTTCGAAGCCATTGCAGGCGAGAAGATTATTGAACAAGGCTATGAGTTTTCCGTTAAAGACGTAGAAGGTCATCATATCCTCTACCTTGAAGCAGAAAAACTTGAAAATGAAGAATCGAATTTTCAAGGAGAACTGGTATAAGAAAAAGAGACGACTCCAATTTAATTGGAATCGTCTCTTTTTTATTGCTCTGAATTCTTCGGGAAGTATTCGACGCGATAGATGTCTTTACGTCGGTCTTTCAATTGTTTAACTGTTCCATCTTGACGTTGTCGTTTTAAGACTTCCAAATCGACGTCTCCAATAAGCACTGTTTCCAAGTTGGCATTAGCTTCACCGACAATTCCGTCTCGTGCAAATTCAAAATCAGACGGAGCGAAGATTGCAGATTGTGCGTACTGAATATCCATGTTAACCGCTTGCGGTAAGTTACCGACTGTTCCTGAGATGACCGTATAGATTTGGTTTTCTACAGCACGGGCTTGTGCACAGTAGCGCACGCGTAAGTAGCCTTGGCGATCTTCCGTACAGAATGGTGTGAAAATGATATTAGCACCCATTTCCGTTGCAATTCGAGCGAGTTCAGGGAATTCAATATCATAACAAACTTGAATGGCGATCTTGCCACAGTCCGTATCAAAGACTCGGACTGTGTCACCTGCACTAATCCCCCAGTACTTTTTCTCGTTTGGTGTAATGTGAATCTTGTATTGCTTATCTATAGATCCGTCTCTTCTAAAGAGGTAAGAGATATTGTAAATCTCTTCATTTTCTTCTTCCACAAAGTGAGAGCCGCCAATTATATTGACGTTATAGCGGACGGATAGACTATTAAATAGCTCAATGTACTCTTCGGTGTATTCAGAGATCTTACGCACAGATTGGCTCGATGAGCGTTCATCCAAGAAGGACATTAGTTGTGTTGTAAAGATTTCAGGAAATACAACAAAGTCGGAGTTAGCATCTGCTGCTACATTCACAAAGTATTCTACTTGTGAGGCTAATTCTTCAAAGCACGAAATTTTACGCATCAAATATTGGACAACACAAATTCGAACTGGATAGCTAGTTTTGTAATGGCGCTTTGTAACTGCTTTGTAATCGATATTATTCCATTCCATTAAAGTCGCATATCGTTTGGATGCCTTGTCATCGGGCAAATAGTTTGGATTAATGCGCATCAAAGTAAAGTCATTCATTAACTGGAAGGTCAATACCGGATCATAGATACGGTGTTTCGCAACTGAATTCACGTACTCCCGTGGAGACATCTCATCGGAGTGTTTATGATAGTTTGGAATTCGCCCTCCAATGATGATGGATTTCAAGTTCAGTTCACGGGCAAGTTCTTTACGTGCTTCGTACAGCCGCTCTCCTACCTTCATGCGCCTAAATTCAGGGTGCACCATTACTTCAATTCCATATAAATTGTAACCATCAGAATTGTGGTTCGTTATGTAGCCATTATCAGAAATATCATCCCACGTATGGCGATCATCATATTCAGCAAAATTCACAATCAAGCTGGAACAGGAACCGATGATTTTGCCATCTAACTCAGCAACAAACTGCCCTTCCGGAAATACAGTGATATGGCTTGTTAAATGATCCGGCTCCCAAGGGTCCATACCTGGAAAACAAGTTTCCTGCATTGCTATGATATCAGGTATATCTGACAGTTCCATTTGTCGGACAACCATGCTTATTTCAAATGACGATAAATCAAATTCTTCACTCAACAAAATCACCTCTGTACCTTTAATACCCTCTATTATGAAGTTTATGCCGAACAATAGCTAAAAAGATGATTTCCCTCTATAATAAGGAATTGAAATCAATGAGAGGGGTACTCAACTTGAACAAACGGATAGAGAATCTTTTACTTCTAATTTGGACTGTTGCTTTGGTCGCTACATTGGGTTCCTTATACTATTCAGAGGTCAAAGGATACGCTCCATGTCTATACTGTTGGTATCAACGAATTCTTATGTATCCGATTGTACTGATTGCTGGTATAGCACTTATACAGAAAAATGGACGAATTGCGGTAACAACTGCGACATTCAGCCTCATTGGTGCGTGCTTATCTGCTTATCATTACGCAACACAGAAACTTAGTTTTTTCCAAGAACATGCAGGTACCTGTGGAGACGTTCCTTGCACGGGACAGTACGTCAATTATTTAGGTTTTATCACCATTCCATTCATGGCATTCGTTGCATTTGCATTGATATTCATATCAAGTGTCGTCATGTTAAAACAACTGAAGGAGTCGAAATAATCTTATGAAGAAAATACTAATCATCGGTGGCATCGTAGTCGTATTCTTTGTTGCAATCATTATGCTCACAAATGCTTCAAACAAATCGAAGTTAGCAGATAATCCATATGGAACGGACGATTTAGAGAAATCGACAATCGACTTGATCGGTGACGAAAACTACAATAGCATCACGTTACCGGAAGCTACATTCAAGAAAATTGAATCTGGTGAGCCGACTACAGTCTACTACTTCAGCCCAGAGTGTCACTTCTGCAGAGAGATGACACCAATACTAATGCCAATTGCAAAAGAAGAAGGCGTGAAAGTTAATCAGTACAATATGCTCGAGTTCAGTAAGCAAGCTGGTGAGCAGTACGGAATAGATCAATGGCCAACACTTGTCCAGTATGAGAACGGTAAAGAAGTTGGACGGCTTGTTGGATTGCAGCCTGAAGAAAATATTCACGCGTTTTTCAATGAGTATTACGGAAAGTAAGAACGGGAAAAGAGGAAGAATGAATGATAACATTTACGTACGCAGTGAAAGATTCTGACGGTACACTTGAACAATTATTACGGGACGATTGGAAAGCTGGAAAGAAAAATATTCACGAATTACGTATGGCCAATGCCGTAACCGAAGCTGAAGGAGTTCCAGCTGTATGGCGCACTCCCCTGATTGCAGGAACTGAGTTAACGTTCCACTTACCTGAAGCACACTCCGAATACGAGCCACTTGAAGTGCCAGGCGTGAAAATTCTACAAGAAGACGCTCATTTCATAGCAGTGTTCAAGCCTGCAGGTATTGCAGTTCACCCTGACGGTACAAGCCGCGAGTCGACTATGATGAATGCCGTAATGGCGCATATCCAAGAGCAAGGCGGCACTTACGCAGAACACATACAACGTCTCGACAAAGGAACTTCAGGTATTGTTATTGTGGCGAAGCACCCTATGGCTAAAGCGATGTTCGATCGTATGATTGCTTCTAACGAAATAACTCGCTTATATAATGCTGAGGTGGAAGGACGTCTAAAGCGTCTAAAAGGTAGCGTCAATATGCCGATTGGTCGCGATCGTCATCATCCAACACGTCGACGCGTTTCCATGTCCGGCCAAACTGCAGTAACACATTTTAAAGTGATTGAGCGCAAGGAAGATACAACTTTGATTGAAGCTACGCTCGACACAGGACGTACGCACCAAATCCGTGTCCACATGGCTCACTTAGGTCACCCAGTGGTCGGAGATAACCTCTATGAAGCATCAGCGCTTCCAGACGGGTCCTATCGCCTCACAGCTGTGGAAACGTCGTTCATTCATCCGTTTACTGGAGAAAAAGTTGTAATTAGCACTTTATGAATAAACAAAAGCGGCTGGGACTCGATTCCCCTGCCGCTTTTTTAATTTTATCCGATTTTATCTGGATCTGTACCTGTACGCTCATTACGATTTAGCTCATCGATAATCTTCATCTCTTCAGCGGTCAATGTGAAATCTCCAATTTGACTGTTCTCTAAAATCCGCTCAGGCGTGACTGATTTAGGTATGACGATCAAATCATTCTGGAGATGCCAACGTATGATAACTTGAGCAGCTGTCTTCTCATGATGCTTTCCTATTTCAGTTAGCACGGGATTGTCTAGAAGTTGTCCTTTTGCTAGAGGTGACCAAGAAGTGACGGCAATCTCGTGTTCACTGCAATATTCCCGTAGTGGAACTTGTGTGAGCAAAGGATGCAGCTCAACCTGATTCACCATTGGCGCAATATTTGCAGTCACAGAAATCTTTTCTAAATGATGAATGTGATGATTCGATACACCAGGTACCCGAATCAGCTTTTCTTCATATAGTCGTTCTATGGCACGGTAAGTATCCACGTACGTTTCACTGACTGGCCAGTGAGTTAAATACAGGTCTAAATAATCGAGACCTAATTTTTTCAAGGACGTTTCAAATGCTCGTAATGTTTGATCATATCCTTGGTCTGTATTCCATACTTTAGACGTTATGAACAGCTCGTTTCGAGAAATCCCAGAAGCTCGAATTGCTTCACCTGTTTCCGTTTCATTTTCATATATGGCTGCTGTATCGACAGCTCGATAGCCTTGTTCTAGTGCATAGCGTATCGCTTCTACAGTCTGCTTAGAATCGGTCATCTTATAAACACCGAGCCCAAAGCGTGGCATATGTACGCCATTCGCCAACTGTTTCGTTTCCGTATAATGCATTGACATAGTGTACAGTCCTCCTCAATTAATGATGCTATCCTATCTAATCGTACCATTCGTACGTTCTCCTGAAAATCAATATGCTAAAGATTTGTCAGATACATGTCACAATTTTTGAAGTCAGTCATTTCCTTTTTGTTGCGGTTCCGGTATAATGATGTTAGAACAACTGATTCAACAGGAGGGTATCTGATGAAACTAATTCTAATCATTGGTGTCTGTTTCGCATTCCTATCTGCTATCTTTACAGGCGGTTACGAAGACAAGCCAGGCAAAGTGAAAAAATAACACATAAAAAAGGATGCAACTCTTTTAAAGAGTTGCATCCTTTTTTTAGTTTAAGCCTGGATAGCCCTGTTGTCGTAACGCTTCATAAATAAGAATAGCTGCTGTATTTGACAAGTTTAATGAGCGAATGTTTTCGTTCATAGGAATGCGGAGACATGTCTCTGGATTTGCTTCTGTCACTTCTGACGGCAAGCCGGTCGTTTCCTTACCAAAAACAAAGAAAATATCTTTCTCGATATTAGCAAAATTGAAATCAGAAAACGTTTTCGTCCCGAACTTTGTGATGAAATAGAAAGTTCCTTGAGGAAAACGCTCAAATAATTGGTTAATTCCATCGTGATACGTAATATCAACATGCTCCCAATAATCGAGACCTGCTCGTTTAAGCATCTTATCATCTGTTGAAAATCCGAGTGGTTCTATTAAATGTAGTTTAGCACCAGTCCCCGCACAAGTTCGTGCGATGTTTCCAGTATTGGCAGGAATAAGTGGTTCAAATAATGCTACATGAATTGGCATACTGACACTTCCTTTTAGTTAGATGCAGTCAACTTCAGGACTGCTTGTTTAATTTCTTCACGTACAGATTCATCTTGCTCTGTTTCAAGTGCCTGCTCAAGCGTAAGACGTCCTTCTTCTGTTCCAATCTCCCCAATCGCCCATGCACAAGTAGTACGAATCATCGGGCGTGGATCTGTTTCTAACAGAGACACTAAATCAGGAATTGCTGCTGATTCTTTAAAATGGGCTAATGCCAAGATAGCATTCCGTTGAATGGGATTCTTTCCTCGCCACGAACCTGACATATGCCCATAGGTATCTTTAAATTGACGATTCGATAATTTTAACATGGGTTGAAGAAGCGGTTTGACAAGTTCTGGCTCAGGTAGAAAAGATTCTTGTTCTAAATTGTATTTCCGCTTATTTTTCGGACAGACCGTTTGGCAAGTATCACACCCATACACTCGATTCCCAACTTCTTTCCGGAATTCTTCAGGAATAGGTTGCTTAGTCTGAGTTAAAAAAGCGATACACCTCTGTGCGTTCAATTGACCACCCTGTATAAGCGCGCCTGTTGGACAAGCGTCTAGACATAACGTACAGTCCCCGCACTGGTCTTCCATCGGTACATCGGGTTCAAACGGCAAGTTGGTAAGCATCTCACCTAAATAAACATAGGATCCAAACTCGGGTGTAATAATTGAACAGTTTTTTGCAGACCAACCAATCCCCGCACGTTCAGCAACAGCTCGATCTGCAAGCTCACCTGTATCTACCATAGATTTCGTTTTCACTTCAGATGAATACTCTTTTAAAAACACTTCTAATAATGCTAGTTTTTCACGTAAAACACTATGGTAATCAGTTCCCCAAGAAGCTCGGCAGAACATACCTCGCCGCTCTCCTTTTTTCCCTTTAGGTGCATCCGTCATTTTTGAAGGATAGGCAACTGCAATGGAAATGATACTCTCTGCTCGTTCTAACAGCAACGCTGGTTCCGTTCTTTTTTCGATGTCACTTTCTTCGAATCCAGATTGATATCCGAGGTGTTGCTGTCGCTTTAATCGATTCTTCAATTCTAAAAAAGGTGCTGCTGTAGTAAATCCAATTTTATCAATACCAATTTTATAAGCATACGCAACTAGGTCCCTTTGCAACTGAGCGATATTCACCATCTGCCACCTCCCTTATGATAGACTTGAGAAAAATATGAACAGGGTGATTTCATGGAATTTCATATAGAACCGAAACTATTCGATGCAGTTTCTGAGTTTAAAATAGCCATCATTCATTATAACAGGACTACCGTCTCGGATTCTCCTCAAATGCTAAAAGGGAGACTTCAGTTATTTCAAGAGCAACTCTTCTTTGAACTAGAAGAACGTCCGCTACATGAAATTGACGGCATCCGTGAATGGCGAAATGTTTGGAAAGCTTTAGGTGCCAATCCTATGGAAAATCCGTCTTCTGTAGAATTATTATATTATCGTGTTGCGAAACAAGATTATATTGAAACGCATTCGAGTGCAGTTGACTTGAATACGTTATTTAGCCTTCAATATGGAATCCCTTCTGGAATGTACAATCTGGAAACGCTTGTAGGCGATATCCATGTGACTGTTGGTCAAGAAGAGGTTGGATATGAAGGATTAAATGGCTCTTTCAATTCATTACATAACATGATACTGCTAAAGGATGGATACAGCCCATTCGGAAGTCCGTATGTAGACTCTGTACGAACTGCGATTACAGAAGAAACTTCAGAGATTCTTCACGTTTTATTTTTGAGACCTGATATGAGTGTAGAAGAGGCACAGCACCTTGCAACAGCATGTGGTCGTATGTTTACAAGCTTGAATGGCGGTGAATCATCAGAAACAATCCTCCATAAAGGAAATCCATCACTTTCCGTTGCGGACCTACCTACTCAGTTTTAACTAGGATCCACAAGCAACACACGAAAACTCGCTTATCGACAAAAGCGGGTTTTTTGTTTCGTTCATGTACATTAAAAGACAAATAAAAAAAGAACAACCGAAGTTGTCCTTTTTTGAGATACCCGAGGCCGGACTTGAACCGGCACGCCTTACGGCATCGCATTTTGAGTGCGACGTGTCTGCCATTCCACCACTCGGGCAAACTATTAATAAAAACAAAACGGAAAGCAATTAATGGAGGCGGCAACCGGAATCGAACCGGTGGTAAGGGTGTTGCAGACCCGTGCCTTACCGCTTGGCTATGCCGCCGTAGAATAAGTGGAGCGGAAGACGGGATTCGAACCCGCGACCCCGACCTTGGCAAGGTCGTATTCTACCACTGAACTACTTCCGCTAATAACTGGGGTAGCTGGATTCGAACCAACGAGTGACGGAGTCAAAGTCCGTTGCCTTACCGCTTGGCTATACCCCAAAAATAAAAAAGGGGCGGCTGAGGGGAATTGAACCCCCGAGTGCCGGAATCACAATCCGGTGCGTTAACCACTTCGCCACAACCGCCATATTAGTAATGTTGCTTTTATCAAAGAGACAAGTAAGATAAATGGCAGGGGCAGTAGGAATCGAACCCACACCAAAGGTTTTGGAGACCTCTATTCTACCGTTAAACTATGCCCCTGTAAAAATGGTGGTGGGGGACGGATTCGAACCGCCGAACCCGGAGGGAGCGGATTTACAGTCCGCCGCGTTTAGCCACTTCGCTACCCCACCATAGGGAATTTCTGGTGCCGGCGAAAGGAATTGAACCCTCAACCTACTGATTACAAGTCAGTTGCTCTACCAATTGAGCTACACCGGCATATTAAGATGGCTCAGGACGGAATCGAACCGCCGACACAAGGATTTTCAGTCCTTTGCTCTACCAACTGAGCTACTGAGCCATATTGTTTTTAAAAAAATGGCGGTCCCGACCGGGATCGAACCGGCGATCTCCTGCGTGACAGGCAGGCATGTTAACCGCTACACCACGGGACCATTTGGTTGCGGGGACAGGATTTGAACCTGTGACCTTCGGGTTATGAGCCCGACGAGCTACCACTGCTCCACCCCGCGATAATACTATTATGAATAAATAATGGTGGAGGATGACGGGCTCGAACCGCCGACCCTCTGCTTGTAAGGCAGATGCTCTCCCAGCTGAGCTAATCCTCCACAATACTATGTGCTGCTGGTATATTTTATTCCTAAGAATATAAATGGTGACCCCTACGGGATTCGAACCCGTGTTACCGCCGTGAAAGGGCGGTGTCTTAACCGCTTGACCAAGGGGCCATACTATATATGATCTGGAGAAAGTTAACTGGCGGAGAGCAAGGGATTTGAACCCTTGAGACAGCGTTAACCGTCTACACGATTTCCAATCGTGCTCCTTCGGCCACTCGGACAGCTCTCCATTATGGCTCCGCAGGTAGGACTCGAACCTACGACCGATCGGTTAACAGCCGATTGCTCTACCACTGAGCTACTGCGGAATAGATAAACTATTAAAGGATTTTCACTTAGTAGTGAAAGCCTAGCGACGTCCTACTCTCACAGGGGGAAGCCCCCTACTACCATCGGCGCTGAAGAACTTAACTTCCGTGTTCGGTATGGGAACGGGTGTGACCTCTTCGCCATCATCACTAGACATTTTCACAACACAAGTATTATTATACCATACTCGAGTTATAAGTGCAAGTGTTAATTTAAAATTCTTTTTAAATTAATCACTCAAAACTGGATAAAACCAACATTGAATTCAAGATAGCCTTACGGCTCTCTAACTTATATTTGGGAAAGTCCTCGATCTATTAGTATCTGTCAGCTCCACATGTCGCCATGCTTCCACACCAGACCTATCCACCTCATCATCTTTGAGGGATCTTACTTACTTGCGTAATGGGAAATCTCATCTCGAGGGGGGCTTCATGCTTAGATGCTTTCAGCATTTATCCCGTCCACACATAGCTACCCAGCGATGCCTTTGGCAAGACAACTGGTACACCAGAGGTGTGTCCATCCCGGTCCTCTCGTACTAAGGACAGCTCCTCTCAAATTTCCTGCGCCCGCGACGGATAGGGACCGAACTGTCTCACGACGTTCTGAACCCAGCTCGCGTACCGCTTTAATGGGCGAACAGCCCAACCCTTGGGACCGACTACAGCCCCAGGATGCGATGAGCCGACATCGAGGTGCCAAACCTCCCCGTCGATGTGGACTCTTGGGGGAGATAAGCCTGTTATCCCCGGGGTAGCTTTTATCCGTTGAGCGATGGCCCTTCCATGCGGAACCACCGGATCACTAAGCCCGTCTTTCGACCCTGCTCGACTTGTAGGTCTCGCAGTCAAGCTCCCTTATGCCTTTGCACTCTACGAATGATGTCCGACCATTCTGAGGGAACCTTTGGGCGCCTCCGTTACTCTTTAGGAGGCGACCGCCCCAGTCAAACTGTCCGCCTGACACTGTCTCCTGCCCGGATCACGGGCAAGGGTTAGAAGTCCAATACAGCCAGGGTAGTATCCCACCATTGCCTCCTCCGAAGCTAGCGCTCCGGTCTCTTAGGCTCCTACCTATCCTGTACAGGCTGCACCGGAATTCAATATCAGGCTACAGTAAAGCTCCACGGGGTCTTTCCGTCCTGTCGCGGGTAATGCGCATCTTCACGCATATTATAATTTCACCGAGTCTCTCGTTGAGACAGTGCCCAGATCGTTACGCCTTTCGTGCGGGTCGGAACTTACCCGACAAGGAATTTCGCTACCTTAGGACCGTTATAGTTACGGCCGCCGTTTACTGGGGCTTCAATTCAAAGCTTCGCTTGCGCTAACCTCTCCTCTTAACCTTCCAGCACCGGGCAGGCGTCAGCCCCTATACGTCACCTTACGGTTTTGCAGAGACCTGTGTTTTTGCTAAACAGTCGCCTGGGCCTATTCACTGCGGCTCTCTCGGGCTATTCACCCTACCAGAGCACCCCTTCTCCCGAAGTTACGGGGTCATTTTGCCGAGTTCCTTAACGAGAGTTCTCTCGATCACCTTAGGATTCTCTCCTCGCCTACCTGTGTTGGTTTGCGGTACGGGTACCTCCCACCTCGTTAGAGGCTTTTCTTGGCAGTGTGAAATCAGGGACTCCAGGGTATACACCCCTTGCCATCACAGCTCAATGTATTAGAAACGGGATTTGCCTCGTTTCACACCTCACTGCTTAGACGCGCATAACCAACAGCGCGCTCACCCTATCCTTCTGCGTCACCCCATCACTCAAACGGTGGGGAGGTAGTACAGGAATATCAACCTGTTGTCCATCGTCTACGCCTATCGGCCTCGACTTAGGTCCCGACTGACCCTGAGTGGACGAGCCTTCCTCAGGAAACCTTGGGCATTCGGTGGAAGGGATTCTCACCCTTCTTTCGCTACTCATACCGGCATTCTCACTTCCAA